>JAKAJF010000011.1 GCA_021813875.1 bacterium
AGTTGTGGTCAAACGTTATGTTGAGAACCAGCAACACCACCAGATAGAAATGCCTAAACTTCCACTGTAGTATCAGCCCGCGTAGCGGGCAAGAAAGAAACCACCGGCTTATGCCGGTGGTTTTCATAGTAGCTCCTAGGGGAGTCGAACCCCTCTTACATGGATGAGAACCATGTGTCCTAGCCGATAGACGAAGGAGCCATGAATTAAATTAAATCATTCAAACAGTCCCGATATTTCCCGGTATCCTCTTAGAAATTCTTCCGCGGCCATTTCTTTTTTCCCTTCCGGTTGCAATCTTTCAATTACCAAGGCGTCTCTTCCGCATCGGACCGCTAATTTGCCGTTATGTAAGAACAGTTCGCCTGATTTTCGCTTATTTTCGGGAATGGGGGAATATCCGACTGCCAAAATCTTTAGCTTTGAAATTTTATCTTTTATTTTTAGCGAAGTGAAGGCGCCCGGCCAAGGCCGCATGGCCCTCACGAACCTTTCGATCTCCTCGGCCGGCTTGGACCAATCGATCCGCCCGTCCTCTTTCTTCAGGATGCCGGCATAGCTCGCCTTGGAATCGTCCTGCGGGGCCGGCCTTATCTCGCCTCCGGCATAGGCTATCAGGGTCCCGGGAAGGATCTCTCCTCCTAGGCGGGCCAATTTTTCATACAGGCTGCCGCCGGTCTCATCGTCCGCGATCCTTATCTCCGCCCGCGCCAGTATCGGTCCGGTGTCGAGACCCTTGTCCATCTTCATGATGGTCACCCCGGACTTTTCTTCGCCGTCCAGGATGGCGGCTTGGACGCAAGAAGCTCCGCGGTATTTGGGTAGGAGCGAACCATGGACGTTGATGCAGCCCAATTTGGGCAAATTTAAAATTCTTTCGGGAAGAATTTGTGCGTAGGCAGCGACTACAATCAGATCGATCGGCGCCTCTGGAAGGACGAATTCTCTGATCTTTTCCGGCTGCCAGACCGGGATATTGTTTTTTAACGCAAATTCCTTGACCGGCGGGGGAGTGAGCACCTGCTTCCTACCTGCCTTTTTATCGGGCTGCGTTATAATAGCCATAATATCAAACCGTCCGTCTTTTTTCAAGGCTTCCAGAGAGGGGAGGGCGAAATCCGGGGTTCCGATGAAGATGAGGCTGAGTCTGGGCATATCGCTATTCTTCCGCGGCTTCTTTCAAGTCCTTGGCCTTATCGATGAAAAGGATCCCGTCCAGATGGTCGATCTCATGCTGAATGACTCTGGCCAGCAGCCCCTCGGCCTTTAATCGGACCTCTTCGCCGCCCAGATCGATGAACCTGCAGGCGACTTTCTTATGGCGCCTGACCTGGCCGAACATTTTCGGGACGGAAAGGCAACCTTCCTCGCCCCATTCCTTGGCTATGGATTTAGAAGTGATCTTCGGATTGATCATGCAGATCTGGCCGTCTTTCGTGTTCACCGTGATTACCCGGATGTTCTTGCCGATCTGGGGGGCGGCCAGGCCGACGCCATCCCTTTTGAGCATGGTTTTAGCCATACTAAAACAAAGCTCTGTCAGAGCTTTCGAACCTATGTCGGTGGCCGGAATCTCGAGGGATTTTTTCCGCAAGATCGGATCCGGGTTTTTCAAGATTTTTAAAATTTTGCCGGGCATAATTAGGATATTTTTAGAACTTTTTTATTATAGCATAATAAGTAATTTTTTTCAAGACTATCGGAGCTAAAGTTATGCTATAATCGGGTTATGAAGATAGATGAAGGATTTAAAGACCTGGGCGAACTTCTCAAAGCCCGGCAATCTCAAAAGCCCCCGGCTTATGAATGGCAGGATCTGGCTTTGCGCGTGATAAAAGAGCTGGGCGTCCCTAATTTCAAGAGGAATTCCGTCTTCAAAGTCTGCAAGGAGCACCCGAAGATGGTCATTGAGAAATGCTTGAATGACACTAAAGAGCTTTGCCAGACGGGGGAACGTTGGAAATATTTCTTCAAATTGATTGATGGCTATAATCTAAAACCCATCACCAAATAACCGACTCCGAAGGGGAACTCGTAGGAAAGCATCTGGGGTTCATGCTTCAGATTGTTCAAGATGCCCATGAGGGTGACGATGGATTTCAGGCCGCATTCGCTCGCTTCGGCTATGAAGTCATGATCGAGCGCCAACAGGTCGCCGATCTTGCCTTTCTGGAGATATTCGATGACTTTCTGGTCGAATTTCTTGCCCTTGGCGGAATAACCGGCGGGGGAGTCCTTGGTAAGGCCATGGGAAAGATCTCCTGAAGCCACGATGCCGATCCTCTCTTTATGCTTGAGCATCTCTCCGCGCAACAATTGCCCGAAGTTGAAATGGGCCTCCAGATCCAACCCCGCGTAATACACGGGGATTATTTTTATCTGGGGAAGATGCTCCGTCAATAGGAAAAGAGGGATGGCGGAGCCATGGTCGAGCCTTTTTTCGCTGATCAGCTGGAGAGGAGTATTGGCCTCTAACTTTTCCCTGATCTTATAGGCCAGGCCGATATCGCCGTTCCTGCTGAATTTGGTGGCGAAATCTCCGAATTCCTCGAAGTCGGCCTGGAATTCGGGAGACAGATTCATGGTGAAAGAGTTAGGCTGGATGGGGCCGTGCGGAGAGATGACGAAGAGAGTTTCCGCCTTGCTGGCGTAAAGATCTTCTTCGAGCCGCTTGAAGGCGGCGACGGTGGCCTTGAGGCGTTCCAGGTTTTTCTTGCCGATGGGAGGGATCAGAAGGGGGGAATGGGGCGTGATGGCGGAAAAGACGATGGACATATTATTGTTTTAGATTAATTTCATCGCTATTGCTATTTTCCTTGGTCAGAGGCTCCCCGTTATCATATAAGTACAAAATTTTCGGCGAGACCGTAAGGATATTTTCCCACTTGTAGCCCAGATCCTTGAAGACGTCTCCCGAAGTGATGGCTCTCTTCTTGCCGCCGGAAATCACGAAGACATCCGAGGAGAGGGAGGATTTAAGCAA
The DNA here is from genome assembly GCA_021813875.1 of bacterium. Lineage (GTDB taxonomy): Bacteria > Patescibacteriota > Patescibacteriia > Patescibacteriales > JAKAJF01 > JAKAJF01. The sequence continues at coordinate 2,984 of JAKAJF010000011.1, forward strand.
CTCCCCGTCGTCGAACAGGACGGGGGAGACCGTCTGGTAGGAAGCGAGTTCCTCCTCGGTCACCGGGATGATTTTTTTATTCTTAAATTTAGTCTTTAAGAAGATGGCATCCAGGATGGGGGCCTTCGTGCCTTCGTCGACCCAGTAAACGCCGCCGGTCTTTTTATCTTGCAGAAGGGCTCCGGTGGGATAGGTGGAAGTGGCGGTGATGGGCAGGCCTTCCTGGTAGGCGTTGATATCTTCCCAGCTGGCATCCATGATTTCATCCGGATTGAAACCCATCTTCTTGAAAGCCAAGCCGCTCGTGAAGCCGCGTCGTTTATCATCGACCAGAAGGAAGATGGTGCCTCGGGGAGAGCGGATCAAGGAATACTGGGGGAACCTGATGGGAGCCCCCTTTTCATATTTATCAAGGTCGGATTTGTTGACAATCAGGATCTTATTGGGGTCGAAGCGGGAAATCAGGGCGTTACGGCTCAAGAAAGGGCGTTTAAAACCGTTTTGGATGAGCCAGACCCCCGGCTCGCCCCGGGCCTGCATCAAAGAACCGTCGGGATAATCGCGGGTGAAATAGCGGTGCCAGATCTTAAAAAAATTGAAGTTGCCGTTGTAGACATGAGGAGTATAGTTATAAAGGGCGGCTGTCGCTTGGTTGGCGGGCGTGACGGCCATCGGATCTTGGCCGGTATTGGTCAAGGTGTAAGTCTGCCCGACCTTATAAGTGTAAAGCTGGGGATTGTCCATATAATCACGGAATTGGAGCGAGGCGCTATTGAGTTGCTTCCAAAGACCTTTCCAGCGGGCATTGCAGCTCGAACCGTCGGGACATCCGTAGCCGCAGGCCCAATCGAGCTGGCTCTGAGAAGGAGAGGGATCTTCGATCAGGCTCTGTTCTTTCTGGAGAAGGACGATCAGGAATTTAGGGTTGACCCCGTTGGTGGTAGCCCGGTCATAGATGATTTCGGACGCTTTCATCATTTTGCCGTCCGGATTGGCCGTCGAATAGGTGGCCAGGGGACTGTCTTTCTCCTCTAAGAATCCTTGGATGTCATCCTGAGACATCGAAGAAGTATCTAAAATTTCTTGGTCCCCGATGATATTATCCGGGTCGAAAGTCAGAGCCTTGGCATTCCCGGCCGCAAAGATAAAGCTAAGAGTCAGTAATAGAAGAATCTTGAATTTATTTTTTTTCATATAATTCATAATAACATAAATGTTTGAACTAAAAAAGTCAAAGTTGACAAGAGTGCTAATATTTGGTATTCTTTAATATTCTTTTTAAAATTTTTCCATGAGGAGGTAATAGATGCCTGCAAAACTTAAAGAGTTGGTGCCCGCCTTCGAGGATTCGGGCTGGCAAGTGAGCCTTACTGACAGGATGGTCGAGGGCCGGAAGGAGTGCGGCCGCAAATTTTTCACCCTGCGGGCCAGGATCGCGGCCGAGGGGTACGAGGTCTTCCTTGAGAAGGGCGGGCCGGTCTCTCTTAGGCCCCTATCCCTCTTCTTGGAGAAAAAGGAGGAAATTCAGGAAATCATGGAAGCCCGATGTCCGATCGAGGCCTTCTCTCTGATTTCCATGAGGCAATTCAAAAACGCCCGAGCTTAAAGCTTGGGCGTTTTTCCTTTTTATATTATTTGACCGAGATTGAAATTTTATCTTTGATCCCCATGTCGATCAAGACTTTGTCGCCGGCCTTGATCGTACCTTCGACGATCTTCAGGGCGAGTTCGTCAAGGATCATATTCTGGATGACCCTCTTCAAAGGTCTGGCTCCGAAAGTAGTATCGAAGCCTTTTTCAGCCAGCATCTTTTTGACCTTATCCGCGACCTTGATGGTGATGTCTTTGTTCTTGAGCCTCTTTTCGACCTTGGCCATCTCCAGATCGACGATCTTGGAAAGCTTGTCCTTGTCCAGACTTTTGAAGATGACGATCTCATCGATCCTGTTCAAGAATTCCAGCTTGAAGTGTTCTCTCAAGATGCGGTCGATCTTTTCCTTCATCTCGTCTTCGCGGATTTTATTTTCTTCCCTTTCGGTCTCCCCATGATCGGCGAAGCCGATGGAGTAATCCCGGATCACTTCGTTCCCTAAGTTGGAGGTCATGATGATGATGGTGTTCTTGAAGTTGACCACGCGACCTCTCGAATCGGTCAGGCGGCCGTCATCCAGGATCTGCAGCAATATATTGAAGACTTCCGGATGAGCCTTCTCGACTTCGTCGAAGAGGATGACGCTATAAGGTTTACGTCTGACTTTCTCGGTCAGCTGGCCGCCCTCCTCATAACCGACATAGCCCGGAGGGGAGCCGACGATCCTGGCGACGCTATGTTTTTCCATGAATTCGCTCATATCCAGCCTGATCAGGGCATTGTCGTCGTTGAACATGAAGCCGGCCAGAGCTTTGACGAGTTCCGTCTTGCCGACGCCGGTCGGACCGACGAAAAGGAAGGAGCCGATGGGTTTCTTTTCCTCGCCGATGCCGGCGCGCGAGCGCCTCAAGGCGTTGGCGACGCGGGCGATGGCATCGTCCTGACCGACGACCCGCTTCTTAAGTTCGTCTTCGGCGCGGGCCAGTTTCTTGATCTCGCTTTCCATCATCTTCGCGACCGGGATGCCGGTCCAGCGGGAGACGACTTTGGCGATGTCTTCTTCAGAAACTTCTTCTTTCAAGATCCTTTGTCCCGACCTTTGGATCTTGAAGAGTTCTTCTTCCGCCTTATGGATCTCCTTTTCCAGAGCCGGTATCTGGGCATATTTGATCTCGGCTACCTTAGTCAGGTCGTCGCCGCGGCGTTCGATGATTTCCGCTTGAGCTTTGAGTTCATCGATCTTCTTCTTGGAAGACCTGATCTTGCTGATGATTTCTTTCTCGTTGTTCCAATGGAGCTCTAATTGGTCGGCTTTTTCCTTGAGTTCGGCCAGTTGTTTGTTGATGGTCCTGATCTTGGGGCTTTTCTTCTTTTCCTGCATGAGGCCGGCTTTGGCAATCTCCAGCTTCTTGATCTCCCGCCTCAGAGTGTCCAGGTCGACCGGACTCGATTCGATCTCCATGCGCAGGGCGGAAGTAGCTTCGTCGATCAGGTCGACGGCCTTGTCCGGAAGGAAGCGGTCGGAGATGTAGCGGGCCGAAAGGTTGGCCGAAGCGATCAGGGCGTCATCGGTGATGCGGACGCCATGATGGACCTCGTATTTCTCCTTGATGCCGCGGAGCATGGAGATGGTATCTTCGACCGAGGGCTCGGAGACATAGATCGGCTGGAAGCGCCTTTCAAAGGCCGCGTCTTTCTCGATATATTTTTGATATTCTTTGGTGGTAGTGGCGCCGATCGTCCTCAATTCGCCGCGGGCCAGGGCCGGCTTGAGCATGTTGGAAGCGTCCATGGCGCCTTCGGAAGCCCCGGCGCCGACGATAGTGTGAAGTTCGTCGATGAAGAGGATGAATTTGTCGTCATGGGCCTTGATCTCCTTCAGAACGGCCTTCAGACGGTCTTCGAATTCGCCGCGGAATTTCGAGCCGGCCAGCATGGCGCCCAGATCGAGGCTGACGATCTCCTTGTTCTTCAAAGTTTCCGGCACGTCACCGGCGATGATACGCTGGGCCAGACCCTCGACGATGGCGGTCTTGCCGGTGCCGGCCTCGCCGATCAGGACGGGATTGTTCTTCGTCCTCCTGGTCAAGACCTGCATGACCCGCCTGATTTCCTCGTCGCGGCCGATGACCGGGTCCAGTTTTTTCTTCCTGGCCAGATCGGTCAGGTTCAAGGTATATTTTTCCAGGCTCCTGAATTTGCTTTCCGGATCGGGGTCGGAAATCGTCTGGCTGCCCCTTAATTCGGCCAGGATCTTCATGACCGTGTCGTATTCGACGCCCAAATCCAACAGGATCTCCTGGGCCTTCGATTTGACGCTGATCATAGATAAGAAAAGATGCTCGGTAGAGATGAATTCGTCGCCCATCTTCTCCGCTTCCTTCTTGGCGCGTTCTAAAATCATGGCCACTTCGGCCGTGCCCTGGACCATGCCGATATTCGAACCGCCGCCGGCAGCCGCCTTAGGCATGGTTTCGATCTTTTCAAAAGTCTTATCCTCCAGATCACTGACCGAAATCTTCAATTTTTCGAGGATGGGCTTGATCAAACTTTCCTCCTGCTCTAAGAGCGCGGCCAAAAGATGCAGAGCCTCTATATATTGCTGGCCGTTATCTTGCGCGATGATCTGCGCGTTGACGATAGCCTCCTGGGATTTATGTGTAAATTTATCAAACATAAGATTTGTTGATCTCTTTCAAACGGGTTTGGGATCCGCGGAGGAGAGCCGCGTCCCTCATCCGTCTGGTCGAGTTATTATTTAGCACTCTTAAGAAGAGACTGCTAAATTAAATATAGGATATAAAATTATGGATGTCAAGAAAATAAAAAGAGGAAACTTATTAAAGCTCCTCTATTTTAGCCAGTGCTCCGGTTATTTCGGTGTTGACTGCTAATTTATCATGCTGGTTATAAATTTTGACCTCGAATATAAAGATAGGTCCTTTCCTGCGGAGGAGGGTAGGCATGATTCTGATCTCATCTCCCGGAAGTACGGGCGTTTTGAATCTTGTGGGGCCTATGGCCGCGAAGAGAGGAACGCCCTCGCCCCCCACCAGCAGAAAACCTAAGACTGCCGAGGCTAGGGCGGCACATTCGACCAAGCAGTGGCCAGGATAGACAAGTTTCCTCTCGAAGTGACCGCGAAGGTCGGAATCTAAGGACGAAATTTCTTTGAAAGCCCTTATCTCGGCCACCCTTCCTTCTTCATCGTGCAAAATTCTGACGTTGTCTATTTTTAGGGCCCTATCCCTATGAGGCAGGATTTGCTCGAGCTCAGCCCTATAAAGATACCCGAGCTTTGTCAGATCCTTTGCTGCTGCCGTGCCTACCGCACCTTCTTTCATGATGCTCCTCCTTTAGAAAACGATGTTTATAAAGGTCATGCTAAGCGCATTTTATGTGTTTTTAAATTAGCAGAAATCCTTGCAAAAAGCAAGTTTTTTTGGTATAATCATTGAATGAAAGAAGGTTATCGGAAAAAGCGCCTCTTTCTGGCTTTTAACTTGCCGAGAGAAGTGAAACTTGAAGTTGGAGACTATTTAAGAATTTTGAAAAATAAGAACCGAGGGGTCAGCTGGGTCGCTCCGGAAGGTCTCCATATGACCTTGCATTTCTTGGGAGACTTGGATGAGGGACGGATTGGAAGCCTTGAGAGACGCCTTGCCGGAAGGGGCGGCAGCTTCGAGAGGCCGGAATTTGAAATAGGCGAAGCGGGCGCTTTTCCCGGCCCGGACCATCCCCGAGTCGTCTATCTGACCCTGGAGCAGCTCAACGGCAGGAGCGCTTCCGACTTGCAGAAGTTTTTGGGGCGACGATTGTCGGAAGAGGGGATCGAGCCGGACGGCCGGCCCTGGACGCCCCATATCACCTTGGGGAGGGCCAAGGATCCCCGACCGCTCGAGCTGCCCCCTCATGACTTCCCGGTCAAAAGCTTTGAAATCAAGACTTTTGAGCTGATGGAATCCGAATTGGGACGGGAGGGCGCCCGCTACAAAGAACTTTTTTCGTACGATTTGTGATATGGATAAGATCAATATATTGGGCATAAATATAAGCACCCTGAACAAGGATGAGGTTTTGGAAAGGATCGGTTCTTTTTTGTCGGACGGTCGCCAGCATCAGATCGTCACTCCCAATCCTGAATTCATCCTGGAGGCTAGGAACGACGAAGAATTCTTTTATATCTTGAACAGGGCCGATCTGGCCATTCCGGACGGAGTCGGCCTGAAATTCGCCGGCTGGCTTTTGGGGAAGGATCTGAGCCGGATAACCGGCGCCGATCTGACCGACGATCTCTTGAGGATGGCGGACGAGAAAGGGCTGAAGGTCTTGGCCATAAATTGGGGCAAGGCCCTGTCTCGCGGGGGTGAGATCATAGAAGCTATCAGGAAGAAATTTCCTACCTTGAAGATGTATGTAAGCAATATCCATGAGACCGGAGTCACCGACCCTTTCCGCAAGCACGGCGACGAGGATTATTTTAAAAATAAATTCCGTTCCGAACCCCCCAGGCCCGGATTCTTCGAAGAAGCGAACGGGATCGCGCCTGATATCGCCCTGGTGACCTTCGGCGCGCCTTATCAGGAAAAATTCATCTATCACAATTTGTTCCGCATTCCCAGCCTGAAGATCGCCATCGGCATCGGCGGTTCGCTCGATTTTTATACGGGCAAGACCAAGCGGGCTCCGAAGCTCGTGCGGACGGCCGGTTTGGAGTGGTTGTGGCGGCTTTGGAGGCAGCCTTGGCGCTGGAAGAGGATCTATCGGGCCGTCTTCGTCTTTTCCTGGAAATTTTTCAAATGGCGGTTCGTGAAACCCTTCTTTTACAGATCCAACGTGGTCTGTATGATTTATAAGAAAGAGGGGAACGATTATAAGATCCTCTTGGTCGAAAGGCAGAACGACCCCGGCCATTGGCAGATGCCGCAGGGCGGGACCGGGGGCGAGAGTTTGGAGGCGGCCGGTTTGCGGGAGATGAGAGAGGAGTTGGGGTCGGAAAAGTTCAGGCCCGTCTGCGCGTCCAAGAACATCTGGAAGTATAAATTCGGTAACCGCGTGAGCAAATACGGCGTCACTTCTAAGCTGGCCCGCGGATATAAGGGTCAGAAACAAGGGCTCCTGATTGCCGAGTTTACCGGCAAGGACGAGGAGATAAGGATAAATTTCTGGGATCATCGCGATTGGAAATGGATCGAAGCCCGAGATCTGGTAGAGGGAGTCCATGAAACTCGCAAGGGAATTTCTAAAAAATGCCTGGACAAGTTCTATGGCCAGGTGAATCAGGAAAAATATGAGGTTAAAGATCAAAAAATTCATCTATCTTATAAATGACGCCACCAACCTTCTTCTCAAGAAGGAAAGGCAGGACCTGGAAGGGGAGAACAGGCGGTTGCGGTTCGCCTTATGGATCCTTGGTGGCTTCCTCGCGGTTATGATCGTCATTAATATTTATCTTATCTTATGGAAATGAGGACACGTTTCGCGCCGTCGCCGACCGGATTCCTGCATATCGGCAATTTTCGGACGGCTTTATTCATCTATCTGGCCGCCAAGAGCCTGGGCGGCAAGTTTGTCTTGCGCGTCGAGGATACCGACCAGAAGCGGGAAGTCGAGGGAGCGGTCGCGGGGCTGCTGGATATCCTGGGTTGGCTGGGGATCCATTTTGATGAAGGTCCCTCGGCAGGAGGCCGGTTCGGTCCTTATGTCCAGAGCCAGCGCCGCCCGATCTACGATAAATACGCCACAGAGCTCTTAGATAAAGGCGGCGCTTACCGCTGCTTCTGCACTTCCGAGAGGCTTGAAAAGATGCGCGCCGACCAGCAGGCTAAAAAATTACCGCCGAGGTATGATCGGACCTGCCGCCATCTGACCGATGAAGAGATCGAGGAGAAGATGAAGGCAGGGGAGCCGTACGTCATCAGGCAGAAAATTCCCGAAGAAGGAGAGATAGTCGTCCACGACGAGCTGCGCGGCGACATCAGGTTCGATTGCGCCGACCTCGATGACCATGTCTTGATCAAATCCGACGGGATGCCGACCTATCAGTTCGCAAGCGTCGTCGACGACCATACTATGGAGATGACCCATGTCCTGAGAGGGGATGAATGGCTGTCTTCTTTTCCGAAGAACATCCTCCTTTATCAGGCTTTCGGCTGGCAGCCGCCGAAGTTCGCCCATATCCCCCTGATCCTCAACAAGGGCGGAGGCAAGCTCAGCAAGCGCCAGGGCGACGTGACCGTCGAAGATTACCGCGCCAAGGGCTATCTGCCTGAAGCCATCTTGAATTTCTGCGTTTTGATGGGCTGGCACCCCAAAGACGAGAATGAAATTTTATCCTTGAAGGAGATGGAAGAGAAATTCAGGCTCGAAGATATCCGCATCAGCCCGGCCGTCTTCGATCTGGAAAAGATGGATTATTTCAACGGCTATTATATACGCCATAAATCCTGGGACGAGCTGGTTTCGTTATGCGTCCCGCATCTGGTCGCGGACGGACTCATCGAGGAAAGCGGGAGCGGTTACAAGAACCTCTCCACCGGCGAAATCTTGAGCCGGCAGTTCTTGAGGGGAGTGGCGGCTTTGGAGCAGGAAAGGCTCAAGAAACTTTCGGACATCGGCGAAGCGACCAGGTTTTTCTTCGAAAAAGACCTTTCTTATGAGCCCGAACTCTTGATCTGGAAAAAGGCGACGGCCGAAGAGGTTAAAGCCAACCTTGAGAAATCCTTGGAGCTCTTGGAGAAGGTGCCGGCCGAAGATTGGACCAAACATTCCTCGAAAGACGCGGTCGTCAGCCATATTGAAGCCACGGGAGGCAGGATGGGGGATTATCTCTGGCCCTTGAGGGTGGCTCTGACCGGCAGGAAGGCCAGCCCCGGTCCGTTCGAAGTGGCCGAAGTCTTAGGCAAGGAAAAAAGTCTCGAACGGCTCAAAAGAGCCATAGAAAAGTTATAATTTTTCTTCCGAAGGAAAAGATGTTATAATTTTATCATGGATAAAAAAATAAAATTCATCATTTTTATTTTATTTTTGCCCTTGTTTTTTTATGGCAGGGGATTCGCCCTCGGCCAGGCGGGCAGCGTCAATGGCGAGATTAACGATTTGAATCAGAAGATCCAGGATAGCAAAGATAAGATCAAGAAGATCCAGGACCAGCAGGCGGCTTACGCCAAGGCCATCCAGGACAAACAGAACGAGGGGGCCGATCTGGAAAATCAGCTTTCCATCCTTGATAACCGCCTGGCAAAAGCCGAACTGGATATTTCGAGCACGCAGATCGAGATGGAGAGGACCAATTTAGAGATAGATAAGACTGATTTGGAGATCTCCGATACCAACGACCAGATCGAGAAGCAGAAGGAGCAGATCGCCGCCGCCTTGCGTCTCATCTATAAACAGGACGATGTCAGCACTTTGGAGATCCTACTTCTGAATAATTCTCTGACGGAGTTTTTGAACCAAGCTAAATATCTGGAAGACGTCAATAAGAGTCTTGAGGACAGCCTGGCCGGGCTTAAGGTCAATATGGATGATCTTGAAAAAGAGAAGCAGGCCCTGACCGACAAGCAGAAAGAATTGGCCGGGTTGAAGCAAGATTTTGAAGACAAGAAAACCGCTTATGAGAGCGATAAGGAAAGCAAGAATATCCTGCTTGAAGAGACCCATGATTCCGAAAGGCAATATCAGGATCTATTGGCCCGGGCCAAACGGGAACAGCGGGCTGCCGAAGCGGATATCTCTAACATGGAAAGATTGGTCAGGAGCAAGATGTCCCAGGCTACTGAAAGGAAATTGGATCAGAACGAGAACGGACTCATCTGGCCGGTGCCGAAAAACACCATTACCGCTTATTTCCATGATCCCAATTATCCCTTCCGATATGTCTTTGAACACCCGGCCATCGACATCCGGGCCCGTCAGGGAACCCCGATCAAGGCCGCCGCTTCCGGGTACGTGGCCAGGGCCAAGGATGGTGGCATGGGATATAGCTATATCATGCTGGTCCATGGCGACGGCCTATCGACCGTCTATGGCCATGTTTCCAAGATCCTGGTAAAAGAAGATGATTACGTGGTCCAGGGCCAGATCATCGGCCTTTCCGGCGGTCTTCCGGGGACCCCGGGCGCCGGTCCGTTAACTACCGGCTCCCATCTTCATTTTGAGGTTAGATCAAACGGTATCCCGGTCAACCCTTTGGATTATTTGCCCTAATTTTAAGTATTTTTTAGGAAACTCGAGATACCTTGGAGACAGTGACAATAAAGTTGAAAAAGAAATACTAATTTTGAATATGCAAACACTTCTTCTGTTATCAAGCAGTAAATTCATTCAAAAAGATTTAAAACCCGTAATAGGTAAGGCATTGAGTGATCTTAGAATTGCTCATATTATTAACGCGTCCAAAGGAAAGGGTGTTAGCAATCTTGCTTATTTAGAAAGGACAAAGGATATATTTAAGAGAAACTGCGGTTATTATGAAGATTTGGATTTAGATGGAAAAAATGAGGATCAGCTAAGAAATATATTGAAGAATTTTAATGCAGTATTTGTAAATGGCGGCAGCACATTTTATTTGTTAAAATCGATTCGGGAGAGTGGATTTGATAAAGTCATTAAAGAGCTTTTACTGGAAGACTTTGTTTATATGGGAGCCAGCGCCGGGAGTTATGTCGCCTGTCCGACAATAGAAATGGCAACCTGGAAGCATCAGGATAAATACGATCATTACGGCCTGACTGATTTTACAGCCATGAATTTAGTGCCTTTTTTAATGACTGTGCATTACATTCCAGAATTGCATGATTTATTAAAAGTAAAAATTTCAGAAACTAATTATCCAGTTAAAATTTTAAATGACGAGCAGGCGTTATTAATTAAGGGCAATAAAATCGAAAAAACTGCAACTTGGAGGCGAATTTGAAAGATGACACCAGGAGTATTAAGTTAGAAAGGTTTGCCAGTTGTACAGTAATTCCCGGGAAGAATGGTGATTCAAAACGCAGATGGTTTGACAGAAGGACAGGGGAGTTTATAACCCTCCCCATGGACGATGAACCGAACTGCGGGTGCTTCTTCTTGAGCTGCTCGGTCGGGTGTCCGAGTGGAAGTTGCCGAGATTGCGAAGAGCGATTCAATGGGGAGAAAGCTCAAGGATGCGAAAGGGCCGAAGAAGGATGCCAGGCTTTGGTGGAAGCCTGAACGAATAAAAGGGTAGGGCCTTACAGGCTTTTTACCCTTTCTTTTTGCAAAATAATAGCGTCGCACAATATAACTTAAACGACGCTTAGTATTGGAATTTTGGATCGAGAGGCAGGCTCTTAGCTCATGGTTATGCCCATCAGCTGGATCTGCGGATAGAAAAGCAGGAGGATCTTGATAAGCAGCAGGAACAGGCCGATGATAAAAAGACAAAAGACTAAGACGCCTAAAGCGACTACGAATTTGAAAGTTTTTTCCATATTTATTTGAAATAAATTTTATCGCCGAAACGTAAGTCTATATATTGGAGCTTGTTCAGATCATCCTTGGTCTTATTCTTTAGGAAAATTTCCAATTTGGCAAGTTGGTCATCTAAACCTTTTATGTCCCGGGAATCTAAAAAGATCTGCGGGCCGCCCTTAGCGGCGATCTTGACCATGTCTGGTTCGTCATCGATGATAAATCTGTCCGGTTCAATAAGATGTTGGTCCGCTAATTTGGTTTTAGCCTCCAAGATAAGATTTAATTCCTCAGGTACGATCGCCTGTTCTTCCATCAATTTTGAAGATCCGTCGTTTTCGATGATTGGATAATTATTTTGGCTAAAATTAGCTAAATTTATTTGGTAACTCAATTTCCCTCCTTTTTCTAAGAGGTAATATCGGCCATTTTCTTCCCAAATGGCGGCATATTCCGGCTCTTCTAAGGCGACCTTCAGGGTCCGGGGCAATTCCTTGTCGAGATTCAGGCTTTTGAAAGAAAATTTTTCATTCAAAGCGGCCATGAGCTTATTTTTTGAAAAAAATAAGAGGTTATGGCCTAAAGCTTGGCCCTTTATGAAATCTTCAATTTCCGGGGTGGAAGGATTCTGGGGGCCGGTGACGATGACCTCATTTATCTTAAAGAACTTGGAGAAGAGGAAGAAATAAACCACGGCCAGCAAGGCGGCCGATCCCAGGATGATCAACCCTTTCTTTCTTAAAGAGCTGAAATCGCGTCTCACT
>JAKAJF010000084.1 GCA_021813875.1 bacterium
ATGACCCGCCTATGGGCGACCATCTCGAAGGAGAAATGATCGGTGCGCCCGAACAGCCAGGCCTTAAAGCCTGTCTTATTGAAACCGCGCTGGGCCCTCAATCCGCCGATGCTCGCGAAGATGGTCTCGCCGCGAGCGATCTCCTCATGGAGCTGCTGGACGCCATAAATCTTTTCCTGGTCCTTGGGCTTCTCCTTGGGCAGACGGACCAGATAGATGCTGTGGTCGAAGTATCTGCTGTTCTTGGCGATGATCTTGATGATTTTTTTAAGGATGACCAAGATAGCTAAGACGAGCAAGGCCCATAACAAGAGGCTTAACCAGCCCTCCAGATTGACGGACAGGCCGGCATTGAGCTGGGCGCCCATGTCTGATTGTGACAGACCGTAATCCATGGTTATTCCCTTAATTTTAAGATTTCGTCAGCCTTGATCTTGGCCTCTTTTTCCAAAAAAAATTTATTCAAGCCCGGGATGATCAAAAGCCATTTCCGGATCAATTCCACCACTGTCTTGAATTTCAATTTGGCGCTATCGAGGAGAGAGTTGATCTTTTCGGCCGTCTCCTCCCCTTTGGTCCGGAATTCCCGCTGCTTTTCGGGATCCAGACCGATATAAATCTCCTCCAAGCCGCTTTCCAACGTCCTCTCGACCTTCTTCTCCCGCTCCTTGATCCTCTGCTGCCGGTTGGTGGCCTGGACGACCCCGGCTCCGGGAGCTTCCTCCAGGCGCCTCAGATCTTCAAGGACCTCTTTCCGCTCCCGGTTCTCCGCGGACCTGCTTTCTCGCTCCCTTCCCTTTTCAGGAGTCCCCGGCCTTTCCACCGCGGGAATCCCCTCTTTGGTCTCAAATTTTCCGATGTCTAAATTTTTGGGCCTTAAGTCGGACATATTTTTTTATATGATAAGGATATTATACCATGAAACAATGATTTATGATATAATAAAACCATCTTCTCTTATTTGATAATTATGCATAAATTCCGACAAGTTTCCCCCAATGTGCAGGAAATAACCATCGATAATGAAAACACGGCCAATGAAAAATTGGTCTGGGTCAATATTACCAACGCCGGCAAGAAAGAGATCGAATACCTGCGGAAAAAATTCAATTTCAACCTCATCCATCTGCGGGCTTCTTCTTCGAAGATCGTCTCTCAACGGCCCATCATCAGCGAGGGCGCCCATTATTTCTTCCTGATCCTCCATTTTCCGGTCATCAAAGACGGACGCCTGATCTCTTCGGAGATCGACTTTTTCATCAGCCATGGCCACCTGACCACCCTTCATAACGGCGATATCGGCGCCTTGAATGATTTCTTCAAATATTGCAAGAAGGATGGCGACGCCATCCTGGCCCATAAATTCGAGTCTTCAGCCGTCCTCCTTTACGAGATTCTGGAGAAAGTCATGCTCTATTGTTTCTCCCTCCTCGATAATAGCAGCCAAAAGATCGACAAGATCGAAGAGAGGATCTTTGCCGGCCAGGTCGATAAAAATTCAGCCTCGGATATCCTTTCTTTGAGGCGGGACCTCATCAACTTCCGAAGGATCATGCAGAACCATAAGAATATCCTGAAGAAATTGATGGAGATGGAATCGAGCATCGTCCCGACCGAAGACATCCGCAAGTACTATAAGGAGCTGATCGAGCACTCCAAAAGGATCTGGGAGATCCTCGAGAACCAGAAGGAGATGGTCGACGCACTTTACCAGACCAACGAATCGCTCCTGAATTACCGCTTGACCGATGTCATGAAGACCCTGACCATCTTTTCGGTCATTGTCTTCCCCTTGACCCTCCTGGCCGCTATCTTCAGCATGAGGCTCAAAGGTATGCCGCTCCTCGATAATTCCAACGGCTTTTGGATCGTGGTTACGGTCATGATTTTCCTCTCCTTGAGCATGCTGCTTTTTTTCGAAAGGAAAAAGTGGCTCTAAATAAGATAAATTTAAAAAGCGCCTTAGGGCGCTTTTATGATGGCTTCGATATCTTCCAAAGTCTTTATCAGGACGAACTGTCGCCTCAACTCAGAGGCATCAGGCAGACCCGCCACGTACCAACAGAGATGCTTCCTCAACTCAATAATCCCCTGCCGGCCGGCCGTCGCTTCGGCCAGGCGGGCCTGCTCCCGGATCAAGGCAAAAATTTCTTCCTTATTCTTGATAAAGGTTTCCTTCTCTCTGATCTCGGAAAAGATCCAGGGCCTACCCAAGGCGCCCCGGGCGACGCCGACCCCGTCCGCTCCCGTCTTTTCTAAGAGGTCATAAGCATCTTCCCAGGACCTGACGCCGCCATTGGCCAAAACGAGGCCCTTGAAAGATTGGCGGGCATTCTTGATGGCCTCGGTATCGATTTCGCCAGAATGACCCTGGGACATGGCCCGGCCATGGATCATCACCGCCTCGACATCTAAATCAGCGATCTTTTCCAAGAATTCTTTTACTTTTACCCGGCCGACCGCCGTCCGGCATTTAACCGAGACCGGTAAGGCAGTATTGGCGAGCACGCTTTCGACGACCTTGCGGGAGAGATCAAGATTTTCCATCAAAACGGCCCCCGCCCCCTGCTTCTGCACTTTTTTCACCGGACAGCCGAAATTGATATCCAGGCCGTCGGGCCCGATCTTTTCCTCCACCAGGCGGGCGGCGATCGCGAAATGTTTCGGGTCGGCGCCGAATAGCTGGACGACATACGGCCTTTCCCGAGGAGCGGCTTTGAGCATCTCCAAGGTCTTCCCGGAATTATGGACCAAGGCGGCCACGCTGGCCATCTCCGAATAAACCACGTCGGCACCACCTTCTTTGGCCATCTGTCTGAAAGCGCTGTCGGTCACGCCGGCCATCGGCGCCAGAGCCAAAATAGGTCTTTTTAAATCTTTCCAAAAATTTTTCATCTGTCCAATTTATAAAAAATCAGGCTCATTGTCAAACCAAAATGAAACGAGAAGCCCCGCTAAGGAACTTCTCGCTTTTTATTAGAAGTGATTACAATCCCATCTGTCCGACCCAGCCGAAGGTCTGTTCAAGGTTCTTCATGATGATCTGGAAGACGGTGTCCTTCTGTTGGGGAGCGAGGATGGTATAAGTCTTGGAGATGGTGGTGTTGCCGGCGGAGTCCATAGACTCGACCCGGAAGGAATAGATAGAGCCGGGCTGGAACTTG
>JAKAJF010000085.1 GCA_021813875.1 bacterium
CTCGCCGCATTTGAACTCTCCGGTCTCTAAAACCTTGATACCGAGCTTCTTTAGGAGCTCGACCAAAGTCTTCGGCAGACCGGCAAGATCTACCTCTTCTTTTTCCGGCTCAGGCTTAGGCGGCTCCGGAGGGTCTGGCGCGCGGGCCGGCAGGGCGAGTTCTGATCCCTCGTCTTCATCATCTTCCGGGCTTCCCGTAAATTCATCCTCATCAGCCTGGCGGTCGGGGTCGCCCAATTCCACGGAGGCGAAGCGTCTAGACACGCCCCTCTTTTCCTCCGCCCCGTGCTTAGAGTGGTAAGAGCATAAGCCCTTGCCCTTCTGATGATTGACAAAGACTTCGCCGCTTTTTAAAAGCTCCTGATTGAAAGCGTCCCCCTGGAGTATGCAGGAAGGGCAGATCCTCCATTTGGAATAACAGTGGCTGCAGTGCTGCTTGTTCTTGTGGAGTTCCGAGGAGAATCCGATGCAAGCCTGCTTATCTTTCAAATTTTTCTTTATCACCGAACAGAAGGTATTTCCAACTTCCAGTACCATGGTGCTCTCTGGCATTTTCTTCCTCCTTTTTTTGGATGTAAAGGACGGCTAACTGATATGTGAATTTTCTCCTTCCTTATGGTCAAACACATCTTTGATAAAGACGCTCGCCGCCGTGGCTACCGGTATGGACATGATGGCGCCCACCACCCCGGCGACTTGGAAGCCGATCAGCAAGACGGCAATGCTGACGATCGGATTCAGACCGATGGCCTTCTGCATGACTTTAGGCACCAATATATGAGCTTCGACGAACTGGATGATGTAATAAAGGGCGGCCACGAACAGGGCCAGCATCGGGGATTGGGTGAAAGACAGGAAGATGGCCGGAACCGCCCCGAGGATCGGCCCCAGATACGGGATAGTCTCGGTGATGCCGGCGATCAGGGCCAGGACCAGGGCGTATTTCACCCCCAAGATGAGGAGACCGACGTAAGTCATGGCGAAGATGATGAAATTCAGGACCAATTGACCCCGGAGCCACAAGCCAATCTTCTTCTGCATCCGGTTGATGAGCTGCATGATATAGGGCTGATGTTTGGCCGGAGCGATCGACCAGACGAGCTTCTTCATGGCATTCTCTTCGACAGCCATATAGAAGGTCATGACCAGGATGAGGAAGAAGGAGAAGATGCCGCCGAAAATCCCGGAAACGGTCGAAAACACGCCTCCGGCCGCTTTTTCCAGGTTGGAATTGAGCGACCCCAGGCTTTCTTTAATATTATCTAGGATGCCGTATCTGGCGGAAATCTCCTTTAAAGAAGAAGCTTCGGAGATGATCTTATCGAAATAATAAGGAAAATTATTGGCCAGCTCCCTAACTTCCATGGCGATAGGCGGGATTATCAGGAAGAGCGCCAAGGCTATCACTCCTAAAGAGACGAGATAGATCAGAAGCACCCCCAAAGACCTGGGAATCTTGCGCTCTCCCATCCAATCGACCCAAGGATCCAGGGCGCTCGCCAGGATCAAGGAGGCGAAAAGGATGGCCAGGATATCCTTTATCAGATACATGAAATAGAGAAGGAGGAAGATGAGAAGGATCTTCAGGATGGTTCCGGTAGTGATATTGATATTGATGGGCCTGCTATTTATTTCCATATTTTTATCATTTATTTAATTGTATTAAATTGGCCAATTTTTGTCAAAATATTCACATTCTTTTAACTTCTTTTCCTCGTTGACAATTAACCCGCGAGGGCTTATAATTAAATACGGTGTGTAAAAAATTTTTTTCGCCGAAGAGTGAAAAAAATTTCATAAAAATTTAATTAGGATGGTTTATAATTTTCAAATATGAGAATCTTAATCATTGAAGACCAAGAGAGCCTAGTTAAATTGATAAAAGACGGCCTGGAGGCGGAAGGATTCGCGGTCGATTATATCTTGGACGGGGAAAAGGGCCAGCTTTTCATAGAATTGAATTACGAAGATTATGATCTTATCATCCTCGATCTGATGCTTCCCAAAAGGGACGGGATCGAAATCTGTAAAAGCATCCGCGAGAAGAAGATCTACACGCCCATCCTCATGCTGACGGCCAAGGACGGCTCGGAAGACATCATCACCGGTCTCAACGTGGGAGCTGACGATTACTTGATCAAGCCTTTCTCGTTCGAAGTCCTCCTGGCGAGAATACGGGCCATCTTAAGAAGGCCGAAACAGACCCTGCCGGTCGAGTTGAGAGTGAAAGACATCAACCTCAATTCAGTGACCAAGAAAGTCTTCCGCAACAACAAAGAGGTCAGATTGACCTTGAAAGAATTCAGCCTGCTCGAATATCTGATGCGGCATCCGGGGCAGGTCATGAACAGAGAGCAGATCACATGTAACGTCTGGGACTTCTCGTTCGACTCCTTCAGTAACGTGGTAGACGTCCATATCACCAACCTGAGGAAGAAGTTGGGAGATAAGAAAGGCAGCGTGGTGGAAACGATAAGAGGGGTCGGTTATAGGATAAACAATTAAAAGAAGGGCCGAGGGCCCTTTTTTTAATTGTTAGAGCGACCTCGGGCTCATCCTTTCTTCTTGACCGGCAGGGAGACATAAAAGGCGGTCCCGCCCACCTCTTTCTTCCCGTTGAAAAACACCGGCGACCTGAACCAGATCCTACCGTTCATCTTCCTCAGGATGGATCGGACTATGTATAGCCCCAAGCCGAAACCGTCGGCGCTGATCTCCCTGGCGTTATCGGCCCGGAATAATTTGGAGAATATCTTATGTTGCTCGCGACGGGGGATGCCGCAGCCGGTATCGGAAATTTTTAAGATTATTTTCCTGCCCTCAGGCCTGATCTCGACGGTTATATTGCCTTCCTCGGGGGTATAACGGATAGCGTTGGAAACCAGATTCTGGATGACAATCCTTAAGATGCTCGGATCCGCCTCGAGAAAAGGCACGTCGCCGTATATCCTCTTCAAAGAGATCTTTTTATTTTTCAACTGGATCTCGAACTCATCCAGGATCTTAGAAGTGAATTCCAGAATATTTATCTTTTTCTCCTCCATGGTCAAGGTTCCCAGCTCTATTCTGGAGATGCTCAAAAGGGTGCTGATCAGTTCCGACATCCTGCGGGTCGAAATATAGATATCTTTCAAATAACGCTCCTGTTTCTCGTCGACAT
>JAKAJF010000086.1 GCA_021813875.1 bacterium
CCATAGGGGGGTACAAGATAATGATAAATCAAAATTATGACATACACCAAGTTTCAAGAGAACCAACTGCCGAATTTCGGGTTTTTATGTGCAGAATAGCAAACTCCCATTTATCGAGCTCGATTTTATCCTTGATATAGTTGAGATTATAATCCTGCCAGCCCTGATCCGTGACATTGACGGCATAGATATTGGGCCAGACTTCCAGGCGCCCGCCTTGCAGATCCCTCAGCCACCAGTTATTTTCATCGGCGCCTTCATGGAGATAATAATGGAGGCCCGTGCTTTCCCCGAGATCGGTCTCGTCGACCATGGCCGGATAGATATAAGAGATCAGGAGTCCGTCCTTCTTCTTTTTCCGGTAGAGGTCGAAAAATTCCGGATTGTAATAGACCATCTCCGGAGGGGTGATGACCAGGTCCCACCTGGCCAATTGGTCATAATCGGCGCTGTTGAAAAACTTAAGATAATAATTGGCCAGCTTGGGATATTCCCCCGCGGCCAGGGCAAAGGCGCGTGGCGCCGACAAGGCTCCCGCCAGGATGATCAGAAAAAATAATTGTTTAAACTTTCCGGACATAGCGTTCGTAAATGGATCTTAATTTTTCGAGGTGGATCTGGGGCGAAAACCGTTCGGAAACGGCCCAGTCGCCCAGCCCCGGAAGATCGACTGTCTTCAGGAGCCTGATCTTGCGGGCCAGGTCTTCACTGTCTCCGGGCTTGAACAGAAGACCGTTAATTCCGTCCTTGACGATTTCGCCGATGCCGCCGATATCGGAGGCGATTATCGGCCTGCCCAAGGCGGCGGCCTCCAGATTGACGATTCCCGAAACTTCGTACCAGCGGGAAGGGACGACGACGGCCAGGGAATTCCTGACGAGCGCTTTCAATTCCTCTCCGTACTTGGGGCCGAGCAATTCGACCCGGTCCTTGAGCCCGGAGCTTCCGATCCTTTCTTTGAGGACCTGGAATTCCGGCCCCGGGCCGACGATCTTCAATTTCACTTCTGGAAGTTTTTCGACGGCCTCGATCAAAGTGTCGATACCCTTTTCGGGAGAGAGCCTACCGAAGAAGAGGAGATAATCGTCTCCGTGCCCGCCGGGCCGGAATTCGGCGGTCTTGATGAAATAGGGCAGGACAGCGATCTTTCCCGGCTCTACCCCCCACTCGATCGCCTTGGCGCGCATGAACTCTGAAGGGGCGATATAGAGATCGATGTTCCTGTCCCAGATCTTCAAAATCTTGTGCTGGAGATACATCTCCAGGCTGCCAAGGAGGCTTTTTGAAAAAGAATCTTTGAGGCAGCGGTCCAAGGCGCAATGATAAAATTTGCCCCCTTTGCATTTCTCGCAGATCCCTTGTCGGTTGAACATGCGGTAATTTGGGCAAAGGAGCTTGTAATCATGGAGGTGCATGATGACCGGCAAGCCGTGACGCTTGGCCACCGGCAGGATGGAGGGCGAGATCTGATGATAGATGTTATGGATATGCACCAGGTCCGGCTTGAAATCAGCGACCAATCTCTCAAACTTCCGGGCGGCCTCGAAGCTGTAAAGGAGCCGGCCCGCCGCCTTCAATTTCTGGAAGAGGTTCCCTTTGTTGAAGTCGACCTGGCTGACGAAATATCTTTCATGCCTGTCGGCCAAATTCTCCGGGCTGGCCATAGAAAATTTAGCCACTTCCATCCCGGCCCCGGCCAGGATGTCGGCCAGGTCCAGGAAATATTTATCGGCGCCTCCTTTCAGGTGGTTGAATTTGTTGGCTAAGATGATCCTCATGATTTTCCCTTCAATAAAGAAAAAATAAAGATTCTTAAATTATAAGCGAACCGGTCGAAATGGCGGACTCCCGGACTGCCCCCGTGCTTTTTGAAAAAAGTATCGAAGCCCTCGGCCTCGTTCCGCCAGCTGAAGACGGACCGCTTACCCCCGGAAGAAAAGCCGTGATGATGGACGGCTTCGGCCTCCGGGAAATAAATCACCTTCGGGCCCTTTTCCTTGGCCCGGAAGCATAAGTCCAGGTCCTCGACCCCGAAGAAATATTCTTCATCCAACAATCCCAATCTTTCCAGAGCCTCTCTCCTGATCATCATCGCGCCTCCGCTCACCCAATCGACTTCGGAAGGCTTCTTGAAATATCTGCCGGAAAAGAGATTCTTCTTGATAAGGGTGCCGCCGGGAAAGAGGCGGTAAAGGTTCGAGAAACGGATGATCTCGCGGAAGAGATCGGGGAAGTTGCCGAAGGAAGGCTGGACACGGCCGTCCGGATAGACCATTTTCAGTCCCAGGATGGCCGCCTCTCCGTGAGCATCCAGATAGGATATGGCCGGAGCGAGCGAGCCGGGAGCAAGGAGGCAGTCGGAATTGAGAAGGAGGATGTACCTCCCCCGCGCCTTCCTGATCCCCTGGTTGGCGGCCCGGGCGAAGCCCAGATTCTTTTCGTTGCTGATCAAGGTGAGCTCCGGCAGGGCCAGGAATCCGCCTGCCAACTTTTCCGCGGAGCCGTTGTCGATGAGGATGATCTCTTTCTCGGCCGGACCGGCGGCGGCCAAGAATCTCTCGATGGCCCGGCCGGTCATCTCGGAGGTATTATGATTGATGACGATGGCTGATAATTCCATATTATTCTCTCAAGGCCGAAGCGGCGCCCGCGATCGACCAAAAAATAATGGCGTATGGCAGGGCGAAAAAAGTCACCTCCGCCAGGCCGTTCAGAAAGGCGGCCAGAAAGCTGGCCGCGAAGCCGGAATAAAGGATCAGGTCCTCTCTTCTGACCTTTTTAAAGATAAATTTTAATTTGGCTCTGATCTCATGAAGGATCAGCAGGGCCGCCAGTAACCCGGCCAGACCCAGGTCGATGAAGGCCTGCAAAAAGACATTATTGACGTATTGGCTGTCCTCAAGATTCAACAGTCTGTTGAAATAAAGCAGCTGCTGGCCGGTACCGACCCCGAACCAGAGATGGTCACGAATCAATTCCCAACCGAGCCTGTATTCCAAAAAACGGAACTGGGTATTGGCATCGGCGAAGACATAGCTGATCCTTTCGAAGAGCCCGTTGAAGAAGGAGCTGAAAAAGATATAGCTCAAGAGGACGAAAGAGACAGCGGTCAGG
>JAKAJF010000012.1 GCA_021813875.1 bacterium
GAGAGCGGCACCTTCTGTCGGATAGAAGGTATATGGACGGTTAGAATGGCGCCCACCAAGATGGCGATGACCGGCCAGACGGTATATTTCAATTTGAAACCCAGAAAGACGGCCAAGCCGAAAAATAATTCCCCCCAGGCCAATAACCATCCTAAAAGGACGGGAGCCGGCAACCCTTCGGCATCCAAAAAATTGATGACCGGTTGGGGGCTCAGGAGCTTGCTCAAGCCGGTCAGGATGAACATTCCTCCCAGGGCAGCTCTCAAGATGGTGGGGCCGTAAATTTTCGCTTCCATATTTCACTTCCTTCTAAGATTCGCTCCTCCAATGATAAGGCCGGATTATTAAGAAAAAATTAAGGCCTCAGACTTCGATGACCACAGGCAGGATCATGGGCCGCTTCTCGGTCTTGGAAAAAAGGAATTGCCCCGCCCGTTCGCGGATATGGTTCTTGATCTCATTGGCGTCGGGATGGCCGCCCATCTCGACCATCTTCCTCACCCTCCTGCGCAGATCCTCGATCAGCGCCTTGTTCTCTTTCAGAAAGATGAAACCCCGGGAAATGATGTCCGGGCTATGGACGAGCTTGCCGGTCTTGGCATCGACGGTGACGATGACTACCACCATGCCGTCTTCCGCCAGGACTTGACGGTCGCGCAGCACGATGTTCTGCATATCAGTGATACCCAAGCCGTCCACGAAGACATAGGCGCTCGGAACTTTTCTGGACAAAAGCTTGGCCGACCTCTTATTTATGAGGATGATCGAGCCGTTATCGGGCACGAATATCCGTTCTTTGGGGAAACCGATCTGGACGGCCAGCTTGGCGGCCTCCTTCAATAAATAATGATTGCCGTAGACCGGAACAAAATAGGTAGGCTTGATCATTTTGATCATGTCGGCGATATCCCGGCGGTTGGCATGGCCGCTGATATGGACGTCCATCAACTCGCTGTGGATGACATGGTCGGACTGGCGGTAGATATTATCTTTGAGGCGCTGGATGGTGCGTTCGTGGCCGGGGATGATCGAGGAGGAAAAAATGATCGTGTCGCTCTTCTTGAGCCTGATATGCCGGTGCTCGCGATTGACTATCCGCGGCAGGACGGCGTTCCTTTCCCCCTGGGCTCCGGTGCAGATTATGATTATCCTTCCGTCGGGATAATCCTTGATCTGCCCCAGATCGATCAGAGTATTTTTTTTGAAACGGACATAGCCCAGCTCCTTGGCGATTTCGATGTTTTTCTTCAAACTATAGCCGGCCAGGATGATCTTTTTGCCCAATTCTTCGGCGGTCTTGATGATCCAGCTTATCCTTTCGATCTGGGAGGAGAAGGTCCCGATTATCACCCGGCCGGGCGCCTGGCTGATTATGTTATAAAGGTTACGATAAACGTCGGCCGAACTGACAGACTCTTGCCTGGTCGACCCCAGGCTTTCGAGCATGAGGATGGTAGGTTTGGCCAGCTTGCGCAGATGGCTATAATCGATGATGGGCCTCCTCCTTTCATTCCTTTCCAGGGACCAGTCTCCGGCATGGATGATGGTGCCTCCTCTGGTCTCAAGGATGATACCCATGGCGTCCATAATGGAATGTTCGACTTGGAAAAATTTTAGGGTGAACTTGCCCAGCTGGATGATATTATTGAGATCGTTCACCGGTATGATCCTCAGCTTGGCGGCGGTCCCCTTTTTATAATCTTCCTGCCTCCCTTTTATCAGGGCGATCGTGAGCGGCCTGCCGATTATAGGCGGGTAGCCTAATTTTTCCAGAAGGATGGGGGCGGCACCGACATGATCAAGATGCCCATGGGTAAAAACTATCCCCCTGATATTCTTTTCCTTGCCGGCAAGATACTTGATATTGGGGATGATGTAATCAATCCCGGGCATGTCCTCTTCGGGGAATTGCAGGCCCATATCCACGATAACTATATCTCGGTCATATTCGAAGACGGTCATGTTCCGGCCCACCTCTTCACAGCCTCCGAGGGGAATGATCTTCAAATTTTTTTCGCGAGCCACCAATTTCTGCCGAGAAGCCGGCGCCACGCTCAGGTCAGCCGGCAGAAGCATCAAATTGGTCCCGTCCTTTCGATTTGCCATATCTTTCCATCGGCCGCGGAAAGCCACAGTCTCATGCTTCGAAGAGACTGTGGCGTCCTCTTGGCGATACTACCACATTCCAGAACAACCGCTGCTGCCACTCCCTCCCGCATTATTCATCATCATCATTCCGCATCCTAAGATGGAGCCGGGATTGATGCCGTATCGGACCATCAGGTCATATACATCACCCTGCATTTTGACCCAATTATCACGGCTGATCTGGTTCTGGGCTCCCGGTTGGATGCCATAGTTCTTCAAAATATTCATGAGGTCGGCCTTAAATTGCTGTATCATCTGTTGTTTCTGCTGATTCTGCTGGTTTTCCTGCCGTTCCTCCTGAGGATTCTGCTGAGGCGGCGCCTGCTGGTTGCCCTGGGCCTTGGCATAATCCATCCCCGCGGCCGCGACGACGGCCAGGGCGGACATGCTGGTTATCGCCAATAATTTTAGAAGCGTGGGAGATTTCTTCATATTTTTGGCAATTAGTTGATTTATTATTTTCGACCTTTCAACAATATAATACGATTACGACCCTTAAAAATTTCAATCCTTTCCCAAGATGGCGGCGGCGGCCCTTTCTCCGGAAATGACCGCTCCCTCCATGGTGGTGAGGAATTCTTGGGCGGTGTAATCGCCGGCCAGGACCAATCCTTCAATGGGAGTCGTTTGCGAAGGCCGCAGGCTCTGGTTCCCCGGAGATAAAGAATAAAATTCCTCCGGATGGAGGATGGCCCTGTATTCCTTGATGTTATTGACGACTTTCAGATCTAATCTTTGGGCGTCCTGATAAAATTCTTGGAAGATACGGTTGGGCGCCTGGTTCAAAAAACGGTCCGGCGGAGACAGGATGGCTGAGAGCCTGCCCCAAGCATCCTTGAAAGTGGTCCGGCTCTGTTCCGCGAAGGAAGAGAGGGCCGTCCCGGGCCCGAAGGTCGGACGGTCGTTCTTGAGAGCTGGCCCGAAAAGTTCCAATTGTAAAGTGGCGGCCGGCATGGTAGGCAGCTCGAGCATCGGTTTGAACCAGGAATGGGAGCCGAAGCTTCTCCTTACGAGCCTTTGGGCCGACCCCAGATCGACGGCTAATACCACCTGGCCGGCCCTTATCTCTTTTTTTCCGGCCGAGATTCCAGCCATCCTTCCGTCTTTATCAAGGAGAAGCTTTTCCACCTTCAGACCGGTCAGGATCCGCCCGCCCTTCCTGCGGATGGCCTGGGCGACCGGATCGGCCAGGACGTCAGTCATGCCGCCGACGAACGCACCCACCCGGTTGCGCATGAATCTGGAGAAGACGGGTTCGAGCAAGGAAAAAAACGCAAAGGCGGAAAACTTCTCCGGCGGCAGAAAAAAAATGCCGGCGGAGAGCGGCGTGAGAAAATGGAAAAGGACCTCTTCGCCGACTTGCCATTTCTTGGCGTATTCGGAGACGGCCAGACTGTCTAAATATCCGGGACGCCTCCTATGATCCTTCAAGCCGGCCCGAAAGAACCGGGACAGACGGAGCTTGTCCAGGGGATTTAAAAAAAGATTGTTGCCCAAGAAGGAATAGACGGTCTTCAGCGGCCTATGGAGCGGCGACAGCCCGAAGACGCCCCTATGGCCCCGGTCAGGCAGACGGATCTCCACCTCGTCGCCCCAAGAAACGAGTTCGTCTATTTCCAAACCGGCTTTCTTCAAGAAAGCCGGGAAAGCCTGATAGATGCCCAAGACCCGATGCAGGCCCGACTCGACTTCCATGCCGTCCTCTATCCAGGAGGAGGTCCTCCCTCCTAAATGGTCTTTGGCTTCGAGGATCTGGACGCCTCTTCCCGCTTCCAATAATTCCAAACTACAAGCCAATCCGGCTAACCCCGAACCTATAATTAAGACGTCCTTTTTTTTCATAGCCAAAATTTTAGTCTGATTTTTTCATAAGCCCTCCTTTTACGGAACAATTATAACTTTTAAAGATTAACTCCCCATTAATCCGGATAAGAGATCCGGCCGTCCGTCTGCCTGAAGGCGGGATTCAATCTATGCTCGAAGGCTGAGCCGCGTCCCTGGATATGGAATACTCGCCAGCCTCGGGATGTCAAGGCATCGGCGACCAAGGAACGGTGACAACGCCAAGGCAAAGCTTCGGCGCACAAGAGAGCCGTTCTCTCTTTTTCGGCCCGCCCTTCCAAAGCCCTGAGGCCTCTTTCAAAATCTTCCGTGCCCATATAATCGGCGAAGCCGCGGAAGGAAAGATTTCTCCAATAAGAATTGGGGGGATCCTTCCTGGCCGTCCTCAAGCCTCCCAATAAGGCCAGATGCTCATAGGCGATCCCTTCCTTCTTGAGACTGTCGGCCAGACTGGCTCTATTAAATTGGGGATTATGCCTGGATCTCGGAACCGTCCTGATGTCCACCAGCCGGATGATCCCAAATTTCTTCAGCAAAGCCAAAAACTCTTCGAGAGAGCGAGTGGAGTGGCCGAGGGTAAAAATTTCTTTCGCCATAAAAAAAGGCGGCCTTAATGGCCGCTTACCGCCCGGCCCGCCGCCCAAGCTTTCAACTCCTCATAAGAGGAAAGGCCGCAGATCCATCCTCCACTCGAGGTATTATAGAAGAAAGGGACGCCTCCGCATAGATCGACGTCATAATCTTCCATCTTCCGGGCGTTCTCCGGATCATGCCAGACCTCATATCTGGTTACGGCGACGCCCTCCTCTTCTTCCAGCCTGTCTACCAAAGGGTCCATAGCCCTGCAATAGGGACATTCCTCCCCATAAAATTCGAGCAAGTGGGATTCATTTTTTTTATCCTCCATCCTTAAAAATAACCATAGAGAAATTAAGATTGGCTTAATCTTTCGAGCAAAGGAGCCTGGCCGGCATGGATCTTTCTCTTAGCTTCCTCCAAAGAGAAATAGCCGGCCCTATCAACCTCCGGGAACTGCCGGAAAACCCCGGATCTGGGCGGCCATTCCACCTCGAAGAAGTTGCTGGTGATATGCTCGGTATCGTAATCGCCTTCATGGGCCCAGGCGAATATGGTCTTGCCGCTCTTCAAAGTTACCGTCCCTAAAGGCTCGAAGTCGCCCACGGGTCCGATGCCCAATTCTTGCTTGGTCTCGCGGATGGCCGCCGCCAAAGGCTCCTCCCCTTCTTCGATCATGCCTTTGGGGATGGTCCAGGCCCCCTCATCCTTCTTGGCCCAGAAAGGACCGCCAGGATGGGCGAGCAAGACTTCGATCGCCGCGCCCCTCCGCCTATAGATCAGGAGACCGGCGCTCATTTTTTTCCTCGTTTCCATCTTTTTAAGATCTCTAAGGCTTCCGGCAGTTCGAAAAAGCCGCTCTCTTGATTAATGTGATAAGCGCCGGCCAGGACCGAAAATTCCGCCCCCAGCTTATCCCTCAAAATTTCCCCCTGCCTCAAAGGCACATAAGGATCATTGTCGGAGTTGATGGCCGCCAGCCTGCCGGCCGCCAGCCTGACTTTCTCATAATCGAGCGGGGGGGCGAAAAAATTATCTATCTCTCTGATGCCGATGGATTCAGGAAAGCCGGCCACCAGGATGGCGCCCCCGACCCTCTCTCCTTCTTCCAGAGATTCTAAATAGCGCAAGATGGCCATGGCCCCGAGGCTATGGCCGATCAGGAAAGTCTCGTCGTCAGGAAGGCCGATCGCCGCGCGCAAGCCGGCCAGCCAGTCGGAGAGCCTGGGATGGTCGGGGTCGGGCATGGCCAAGGTCCGGGTCCTGATGCCTTCGGCCTCCGATCTTTCTTCGAGCCAGGGGAACCAGTTGCTTCGCGGACTGCCGCCCCAGCCGTGGATGATATAAGCTCTATCCATGTTCCAATTATATCAGAAAAAAATGAAAAGCGCGGAAAAATCTTCCGCGCAAGATCAGTTATTATAGGAACTGGCTTCCTCCAGGGTCAGAAATTCGACGATATCCCGACCTTGATGGCTCGCCCCAAAATTTCTTCATCCTCAGAATAGAGAGGGTGCTCGATGTCCGCCCTCAAGACGAATAGGTTGTCGGCCGGCAAAGGAGCAGACTCGGGCCCATCGTCGAATTCGAGATAATGCTTTTGCGCGAGCCTCCGGGCGAATTCCAACCGTTCTTTCTTCAATACGGCGATCAGCCACTCTTCCGTCTCAAAGTTAAAATCAATCAGCTGGCACTCTTCATCCGACAGAGATCTTTCCGGATCGTAGAAGCAGACTTCCAAGATCAAGAGATAAGAGTGGGCGTAGACGACCGGCTCGGAAAGACTGGCGGCCAGAAGAACGTAGGCCGGATGATTGAAATACCCGGCGAGCTCCTCCAAGGCGTCCTGATCGTCCTCTCCCCCTTCCGGAAAGGAAAAAAGCAGCTCTTTCATCCTCCCCTCCTTTTTTATTTTTATTTTTTTAAAGGCGAAGATTCGACCGCTCCGGCACCGACGGAACCGGCGCCGCGCATGAGCGGCGCAACCGTGCCGCCGCCATCTCCTCTCTCGGCCAGGATCTCCTTAGCTAAGGGAACGACTACTCCCTGGCGGTAAAAATTGGTGTCTTCGGGCGGGTTCTTGATCGGAAAGTAAAGAGCCGGAACCAGTAATTGGCCATTCTTGCCATCCTTATATTCGAAATAATTGATATAGCTGACTTCCGGATCGCCCAACTCCAGTTCGATCGCATCCCCCGAGTCCCCAGATTGGTAATTATTGACTCCGCCTTTTTCGGCGTAAGCGATGAGTTTCTGAGTGTCGGTCTCCATCTCATAGGCAGAACTTTGGTAATCCTGGGTATTCAGGTTATAAAGCCCGGCCACCTTTTTATTCTTGACGTTTATCTGCACCGTGAGTCCCTGCTTATTGCCGTTATATTCATCATAGACGAACTTGCCACCGATCTTTAAGGGATAGACGACTTCCAGGGTTTCTGGCAGATAAAAGTTTTTCCCTTCGGGGGCGAGAGGGCCGTAGATCCTGAATTGGCGCTGATTGGAGATCTCCGGGTCGCCATAGATGCTTTTATCGATATTGTGGGCGGCCAGGAAATCATCGGCGATCCGGATCGCTTCCGCGTCGGAAAGCACATCCCCTTCTTTTACCTGTTGAGCCTCATAACAGGCCGAGTCACCTCCGCATTTGCCGGCCGGCCAAGTCTCCCAGTTCTGATAGAGGGAGATCGAACCCTCCTCCGGGAAGATGTTGATGACGTAACCAAAATCGCTCTTCTGGACCAGATTTAAATTTTGAACATCCAAATCGGCAAAGGTAGACAGGTCGCCGAGGCCGAAATTCAATCCCCGCAACAGATCGGCCATATCCAGGTTCAAGCTCGCAGCTTTGATCCTCTTCAAGACCTCCATCTTGTCTTGGACCTGAAAATCTCCGCCTTTATAGATATATTTATAAGTCTTATAGGGCATCGGCGGCATTATCTTGGCCGCCCGGCCCGCGACCGGGGCGCTATTCGGTTGGAGCGCGCCTCCGCCGCCCCCCAGACCGAAGGGAGCGGCCGCGTTCATGGGGGCTTCGGTAGCGGCTGAAGAATTCTGAGCCAAGTCCTCTTCGGAGCCGGCGGCGGTGGCCCCGCTCAAGCTGCCGAACGAACCGTCGGCCACCTTGTTGACCCTGAAAGCCGGAGCAGCCGGCTTCCGCCCGGCTTCCGGCTTCAAGGTCGGACCGGAGCCGGGGACGAAACAGAGGTAAGCCGTCGAGATGATGATGATAGCGGCCGCAAGGCCGATCAAGGAGTAAAAAACCTTTTTCATATTGTTTAAATCTTATTGGTTCTATTTTAGCATAAATTTTTAAATTGATAAAAAGCTTGACAAAAGCGAAGATTGGAGATATACTTAGATAATCTAATTATTTTATTATCTAAACATATGGCTAAAAATAAAGAGGAGCTGATCAAGCTGCTCTTCGCCACCAGTAGGTTAATCAGGGAAAAATTCAAAGAAACGGCTGAATCTGGCGGAATTTCCTTCACCCACCTCAAGGCTTTGCGCTTCATCGGCGAAAAGGAAAAGCCGACGATGAAAGAGATCGCCGATAGCCTCGGCATCACTCCCCCGTCGGCCACCTCCCTAATCGAACCTTTCGTGCAGAACGGCTGGCTGAAGAGGGTCTATGACGAGACCGACCGTCGGATCGTCAGACTGGCATTGACCGCCAAAGGTCAGGAAACCTTGGATGAAGCTTCCAAGATGATGGTCAAAAAGCTCGAAGATCTTCTGGCGAACTTAAATGAACAACAAATGGTAAATTTGAGAGAAATTTTAGAAACCCTCTCCGATTCCATCCAATAATTATGAAAATTTCCAAAACAATCATCCTAATTTCTTCCGCGGTCCTGATCCTGGGCGGCGGCTTAGGGGCCTATGCTCTGCTCAAGAGGAGTCCCGGACCTGCCTATGATTTCGCGGCAGTCCGAAAAAGCGACCTGACTGACGAAGTCGACCTGACCGGCAGCGTCAAGCCGGCCCAAGAGGTCAAGTTAGCTTTTGAAAAAGGCGGCAAGGTGGCCGCGGCCAACGTCAAAGTTGGCGACCATGTCAAAAGCGGCCAAGTCCTGATCACTTTGAACAGCTCCGATCTTGGAGCCCAGCTGAACCAGGCGGAAGCCTCTATCTCGACCGCCCAAGCCTTGCTCCAAAATTATCAGGCGGCTTATGACATGCAGATGGCCAAACTGGCCGATCTCAAGAACGGAGCTCGTCCCGAGGATCTCCAGCTTTCTGAGACGAAAGTCGCCAATGCCCGGCAAGCGGCCAATGATGCCCAGACGAATCTGAACAATGTCCAGACCAAGGCCGCCAACGACCTTGACGCGCTCTATGGCAAGAGCGGCGACATCTTGAACGATGCTTATGCCAAAGCCTCGGACGCGGTCTTCAATAAGACCGCCGGAATCTTTGCTAACCCCATGAATGATAATCCTTCCCTGACCTTGGATCTTTCCCGCCCGGAACTGGCCGACCAGCTGACCGGCGAACTGCCCCAGGCCAACCGGGAGTTGAGCGAATTCAGGAGCGAGCTCGATTCTCTGAGCACGGATCAGGCAGGGATAGATTCTGCCTTATCCGGATCCCTGGCCCATCTGGTGGCGGCCAGAAATTTCCTGGCCGATCTCGATGACGCTCTCAATTACGCGGTCAGCACGGCAGCCAATCCTCCCGCCACCATCTTAGCCTATAAGACGAATCTCAATCTGGCCCTGAATAGCGTGAATAGCGCCATCTCCGCCGTCAATACCCAACAAAAAACTATCGCGACTCAGAAGGTCACCAACCAGAACCAACTTGCGGCCGCCCAGACGCAATTAGACCAGGCCGAGAACGGGTTGGAGCTGGCGGAAAATGAGTTGAAATTGAAGCAGGCCGGAGCCTCGAGCGAGCAGATTTCCGCCCAACAAGCGGCTGCCGACCAGGCCAAGGCAAGCATCTCCGCCCAACAAGCGTCCGTCAGGCAGGCCCAAGCCATCGCTGATAATTACCGGGCCCAACTGGCCAAATCGGTCATCGTCTCCCCTATCGACGGCACCATCAGCCAGCAAGACGCCAAGGTCGGCGAGATCGTTCCCATGAATCAGCCGGTAGTCAGCATCATCAGCGACGCCAAGTTCCAGGTCGAAGCCCAGGCTTCCGAGGATCAGATAGAAAAGATCAAGGCCGGGGAAGCGGCCATAGTGACCCTTGATGCCGATAATAGCCAAAAGAATTTTCCAGCCAAGGTGATCACCGTCGATCCAGGAAACCTGACCGATAACGGCGCTCCAGCCTATAAAGTGACTTTTGAGTTCGGACAGGAAGACGCTTCGATCAAAGACGGTCTGACCGCCAACGTCAAAATCCTGGCTTCGGAAAAGAAAAATGTCTTAGCCGTGCCCCTTTCTTCGATCATCAAGCGTTATGCTGAGAATTTCGTCCTCTTGAGCGACGGTCAGGGCGGAGTCAAGGAGGAAAAGGTGGGGACCGGCATCAGCCAAAACGGCTTGATAGAGATCACTTCCGGCTTGAGCGAGGGAGACAAGATCGTCAGCTTCGGCCTTAATAAATAAACTATGGAAAATAAAACATTGAACAAAGCTAAAATCATCAAGATTATAATCGCGGTCTTGGCCATCGGCGGGATCGGCGGCGGCATCTATTGGTATTCCAACCGGAACATCGTCTATATCGAAGATGCGGAAATCTCCGCTCCCCATATCGATCTTTCCGCCGATAGCGGCGGCAGCCTGAAAGAGACTTTCGTCAAGATCGGCGACGTCGTCGATGGAGACACGGCCGTCGCCCGCGTAGGCAACGAGCTGGTAAAGACCGGGGCTTCCGGCCTGATCGTCAATGTCAAGAATGATATAGGGAGGAATTTCAATCGCGGCGAAGCGGTCGCCAGCATGATCGACCCGGCCGAATTGAGGGTGGTCGGCCATCTTGACGAAAACAAAGGCTTGGTCGATATCCACGTCGGCCAGCGGGCCGTCTTCACCGTCGACGCCTTCGGCTCGAAGAAATTCATCGGTACCATCGATGAAATCAGCCCTGTCTCGAGAGAGTCGGGAGTAGTCTTCAACATTTCAGACAAGCGCGAGACCAAACAGTTCGACATCAAGGTCCGTTTCAATACCGACCAATATCCCGAACTGAAAGATGGCATGTCGGCCAAGATCTGGATCTATAAGGATTAAATGGAAACCGCTTTGGAAAAAACGCGACCGAAGAACGGCCTGCGCTGGATGATCCTCCTAACCGTCATCGTGGGGACCTTTTTGGGCAGGCTTGACCAGACGATCGTCAACCTGGCCCTGCCGAAGATGATTTCCGACTTCGGCATCTCCGTCTCTTCGGCCGGCTGGATCGCGACCGCCTACATCTTGGCCAACGCCGTATTCGTGCCTATCTGGGGCAAGCTGGGCGACACGATCGGACGCAAGAAAGTCTACATCCTGGGCTTCTCTATCTTCATCGTCGGCTCGGTCCTGGCCGGCCTGGCTTGGAATTTAAGCTCGATGATCGTCTTCCGCGTCATCCAGGCGATCGCCGGATCGGCCGACTACCCGACCGCCATGGCCATCATCGCCGTCACCTTCAAGAAAGGCAAGGAACGGGCCCAAGCCTTAGGTATCTGGTCCTCTTCCTTCGCGGCCGCCTCGGTCTTCGGCCCGCTCCTCGGAGGCCCCTTGATCGACAATTTCGGCTGGCGCTCAGTCTTCTTGGTCAACCTGCCGGTCGGCCTCTTGGGCCTCCTGATGGCCATCATGTTCATCAACGAATCCGTCTCCGAGAAGGAGAACATCATCTTTGACTGGTGGGGCTCGATCACTCTCGGGCTTTCCTTGACGGCCCTGGTCCTGGTTTTGGACAAAGGGCTCGATTGGGGCTGGACCTCTTTGAATAGCATCCTTGCCTATCTGGCCGTCCTGGCCTTCGGCTTCATTTTCATCCGCATCGAGCATCATTCCCGGGAACCGATCGTCGATCTGAAATTTTTCCGCAACTCCGTCTTTGTCAATACTTTGATCAATAACTTCGTGGTCTTTATGGGGATGATGGGCAGCGTCTTCCTGATTCCGATCTTCGCCCAGACCTTCTTAGGTTATGATGCCACCCAGACCGGCTTTTTGTTCATGCCCATGGCTTTCATGATGGTCCTTGCATCCCCCATCGGCGCGGCCCTGACCGGCAAAGTGCAGGCCCGCTATACCATCGCCGTCAGCACCTTCATAGCGGCTATCGGCATCTTCCTTTTTCATTATCTCGATCCCAAAAGCACGGCCCTGGATATCATCCTGCCGCTTTCGGTGATGGCTTTCGGCATGGGCGCGGGCATGGCCCCGCGGACCAATATCATCGCCTCGGCCGTGCCGGAGAATGAGATTGGCATCGCTTCTTCGATCCTGGCCCTGGCCCGGAACATCGCCGGCGCCTTCGGCATCGCCATCTTCGGCACCATCTTGAACAACCAGATAGAATCGAACGTCCTCTCGATCAGCCAACAAAGCGTCTTTAACGGCCACACCTCCGAGCAATACCGGCAATTCATCGCCTTAATCACTTTGAAGGCGCAGATTTCCGCCTACAACACCGTCTTTTGGGTCGCCTCGATCATCCTCTTCATAGGCAGCTTCTCGGCCCTTCTGATCAAGGTCAAGCAAGAAAAGACCAACGTCAAGGTGACCGTCGAAGCTTAAAAAAACCTCCTTTATAGGAGGTTTTTTTAAGCTTATTTATCGAGTTTCGGTTTCGGCCAGAAAAGATAGGCCAGGGAAGCCAAAAGGACAGAGATAACCATGCTCCCCAGGATATCGACCGGATGATGGACGCCGGCCAGGACGCGCGAAAGTCCGACCAGAGCGGCCAGGACCCACAGAGAGAGCCCTAATTTTTTATCGGAGAAAAAGATGATCATCGAGACGGCGCTGGCAAGCAAGGCATGGTCGGAAGGAAAGCCGTTGTCCGGCTCATGAGGAAGGAGCGGCTGGAAATGGCCGACTACGAAAGGCCGGGGGTCGAAATAGAAATGACCTGCTACTTTGGCGGCCAGATAGATGAGAGGCAGGGCGACCAGGGAAAAAATGACCATTCTTTTCTTTTTTTGTCTGGATAAGGACAAGAAATGGCCGAGGGCCACGAGCAGAAGAAAAAAGATCAGATACTTGGCACCGATGATGATTAAGATATTCATATTTTAGATTTGAATTTTTGTGAAGAAATAGCTGCCCATGAATAGGAAGGCTAAAGTGACCGCCGTCAGAACGATGACATCGGTAAAAAGCCCGAAATGGCTCAGATTGATCAGGAGCGCCCGCAAGGCATCGATCCCATAAGAGAGCGGGTCGAAGCTGGCGATCAAGTCGATGGTCTTGGGAAGGCCTTGGAGCGGAAACAGGGCCCCGGATAAGAAAAACAGGGGCATGACCAGGAAGTTCATGATCAATTGGAAGCCCTGCATATCGTCAAGGAGAGAAGCGACCGTCGTCCCGAGGGCGGTGAAGAGCAGGGAGATGACAGCCATGACCAAGACGGCCGGCAGGATCAGTATCGGCGAGACGGGCCTGAACCCCGCAAGCATCGAAATCAGGAAAACGATGACGCCCTGGAAGGTCGCCACCGTGGCTCCCCCCAGAGTCCGACCGATCATGATGTTCAGGCGCGAGACCGGAGCCACCAGAGTTTCCTTCAGAAAACCGAATTGGCGGTCCCAGATGATTTCCATGCCGGAAAAGATCGAGGTGAAGATGATGCTCATGCCGACGATGCCGGGAGCCAGAAATTCCAGATAGTTTCCCTGGCCGGCGCGCTGGAAGACGGGTCCGAAACCATAACCCAAAGACAGGAGGAACAACAAAGGCTGGGCGAGCGAACCGACGATCCTGGATTTGGAACGGATATACCGTTTAAATTGTCTTAACCAAAGGATATAGATGGTTTTCATATCAATGCCTTAAGCTGCGCATCCGGCGCATCCTGTCCAGGGGATTGCCCGCCTCTTCGCGGATGTTCTTCCCGGTCAGGGACAAAAAAGCGCCTTCCAGGGACTCGGTGCCGGTTTGAGCTTCCAATTCGGAGGAAGTGCCGGCGGCGATGATCCGGCCATGATCGATGATAGCGATACGCCGAGCCATCCGTTCCGCCTCTTCCATGTAGTGAGTGGTAAAAAAGATAGTGATGCCCTTTTCCTTGTTCAATTTTTCCAGATAGTTCCACATGTGGTTCCTGGTCTGCGGATCAAGCCCCAGGGTCGGCTCGTCCAAAAACAGAATCTTCGGCTCGTGCAAGAGGCCGCGGGCGATCTCTAACCGCCTCTTCATGCCTCCGGAAAATTCTTTGACCAAGCTGTCTTTCCGGTCGCAGAGCTCGACGAACCGGAGGAGCTCGCCGAT
>JAKAJF010000013.1 GCA_021813875.1 bacterium
GGGAATTTTTCAGGATTTAAAAATATGAGATTTAAAAAAATTATTCCTTTCTTCTTGATCATCTTTTTCGTCTTCGGCGCCGGCGTCTTTTTTGACAGATTCTCGAGCATCAGGCCGACGACCGCTGAGGACTTACGCCTCGACGATCAAGAGGCGACCGTCAGGGCCATCAAGAAGGTCATGCCGGCAGTCGTCAGCATCGTCGTCTATGACCGGAGCGAGACAGTCTTGGACCTCTCGACCGGACAAGCCGATAAAGAGAGGATGGAAAAGGGATCGGGTACCGGTTTCCTGATCTCTCCGGACGGGCTGATACTGACCAATAAGCATGTCGTTGAGGCTGGCGACCAGGCGACTGCCGAATATCGGATACTCTTGAATTCCGGCAAACAGTATTACGCCCAGCTCATCGGCAAGGATCCGATTAATGATCTGGCCGTCTTGAAGATTTTTGATAAGAATCTTCCCTATGTAGAGCTGGGAGATAGCGATAAACTCGAGGTCGGCACTACGGTCATCGCCATCGGCAATTCTTTGGGGCGGTATCAGAACAGCGCCACCAAGGGCATCGTCTCGGGATTGGGGAGGAGCCTGGTCGCTTCGGACCAGACGGCCACCACCATCGAGTCGCTCGATAACGTCATCCAGACGGACGCCGAGATCAACCTCGGCAATTCCGGCGGCCCCCTCCTCACCTTGGATGGCAAGGTCGTCGGCATCGACGTGGCCATGGACGAGGCCGGCACTTCGATCGGATTCGCCATCCCCATCAACGATGCCAGGCCGGTCATCCAGTCCGTCCGCCAGACCGGCCGGATCGTCAGGCCGCGCCTGGGGGTCCGCTACATCATGCTCACTCCTGAAACCGCCCAGGATAAAGGGCTTGGGACGACGAGCGGCGCCCTGGTCCTAAGCGGCCAGGACGGCTCTCCGGCGGTCATGCCCGATTCCCCGGCCGCCAAAGTGGGGATCCGGGACGGCGACATCATCCTGGAAATAAACGCCATCAAACTCGAAGGTAAAAATACGCTCTTGTCCATCTTGCAAAAATTCCAACCGAAGAATAAGATCGGCTTAAAGATCAGGCGAGGAAATAAGATCCTGATCAAGACCGTCGAGCTCGATGAATTCAAAT
The DNA here is from genome assembly GCA_021813875.1 of bacterium. GTDB lineage: Bacteria > Patescibacteriota > Patescibacteriia > Patescibacteriales > JAKAJF01 > JAKAJF01. The sequence continues at coordinate 1,136 of JAKAJF010000013.1, forward strand.
GATGAAACAAAGCCGGCGACAGAAGCGTATTAAATAATAGACAAAGCTTCTTTGGATTTTTTATTTTAATCATTATGATCGAGATTCGGAATCTCAACAAAAAGATCGGCAACCGTCTGATCCTGGAGGATCTGAATTTTTCCGTCAAAAAAGGAGAGATCCTGGGATTTTTAGGTCCTAACGGTGCCGGCAAGAGTTCGACCATGAAGATCATCACCTCTTTCTGGCATCCGACCGGAGGGAAAGTCTTGATAGATGGCCGGGATGTGTCCGAAGCCCTCCTGGAGACGAGAAAGAGGATCGGCTATCTTCCTGAAACAGTGCCTTTGTATGACGATATGAAGGTGGGGGAATATTTGAGGTTCATCGCGGAGATCCGCGGGCTCAAGAAAGAGGCGGCCCGGAGAAGGATCGGGGAAGTCAGCGACTCTTGCGGGCTCGTCTCGGTCCTGGATAGGCCGATCGACGAACTTTCCAAGGGTTACCGCCAAAGGGTGGGGCTGGCCCAGGCAATCATCCACGACCCGGAAGTCTTAATCCTGGACGAACCGACAACCGGCCTCGATCCCAACCAGATCGTCGAGATCCGGGAGCTGATCAAGCGGATCGGCAAGGAAAAGACCGTCATTTTTTCGACCCATATCTTGAGCGAGGTCAGCGCGGTCTGCGACCGGGTGATCATCATCAATAAGGGGAAGATCGTCGGCGAGGGCAGCCCTGCTGAACTGATGGCCAAGTCTCGCGGCCAAGATGCGATCTACGTCAAGCTCCGGGGTCCGAAAGAGGAAGTGGCGGCCAGATTGAGGGGATTGGAAGAGGTGGAAAGGGTCGAGATCAAAGACAAGGAAGCCGAAGACGTTTATGGATATGAGATAGCACCTAAGGCCGGAGTCGATCCGCGCGAGCAGCTTTCCTTGGCGGTCATGAAAAACGGCTGGGGCATCTTGGAATTCAGCCGGAAAGCGGTTTCCCTCGAAGATATCTTCAGGGAACTGACCAAATAATATGGATAAATATCTAAGACCAATCTGGGTACTTTTCAAGAAGGAATTGATGGCCTATTTCAATTCTCCGATCGCCTATATCTTCATCGGAGTCTTTTTGGTGGTTGGCAATTGGCTGTTCTTCAGCTCTTTCTTTCTGGTCGGCCAGGCCAGCATGAGGGATTATTTCTCCCTGCTCCCCTGGATGTTCTTGTTCTTGGCTCCGGCCATCACCATGAGGCTCTGGGCCGAAGAAAGAAAGGCGGGCACGATCGAATTCTTATTGACCCTTCCCATAACCGATTGGCAGGCGGTCCTGGCGAAATTCTTCGGCGGTCTGGCCTTTCTAGCCATCGCTCTGCTTCTCTCGGCGAGCCTGCCGGCGAGCATCTCCTTCCTCGGAAATCTTGATTGGGGACCGGTCATCGGCGGTTACTTGGGAGCGCTTTTCTTGGGCGGCTCCTATCTCGCCCTGGGTCTTTTCATCTCCTCTTTGACCAGGAACCAGATCATCGCTTTCGTCTCGGGAGTCGCCGCCTGTTTCGCCTTTTTCGTCGTCGGCGCCGATTTCGTCCTTGCCGGCGCCCCGCAGGCGGCCGCCCCAGCCATGCAATTCATCGGTCTCGGCAGCCATTTTTATAGCATCGCCAAAGGTGTCATCGATACCAAGGACATCTTTTATTATTTTTCTTTTATTTTTATCTTTCTATGGCTCAATGTGAAAATAATCGAAAATCGGGCCTGGAAATAATATGAATCGGCAAACATTAAAAAGATCCCATTGGGTAGTTACGGCTCTCATAGTTATCGCCATTTTCGCGGTGCTAAATTTTTTTTCCTACCGGATCTTTTATCATTGGGACCTCACTCAAAACAAGGATTTTTCCATCTCGGCGGCGAGCAAAAAGACGGTCGGCAATCTGGACGACATCGTCAATATCAAAGTTTATTTCAGCAAGGACCTGCCGAGCAGCTTCATCAATCTCCGGCAGGAAGTCGGCGATATCCTGAACGAATATGCCAGCTATTCCAAGGGTAAGGTAAAAGTCGAATTTATCGAGCCTCAGGACGACGAGAAGACAAGGAACGACTTGGCCAACCTCGGTATTCCCGAACTCCAGTTCAATGTCTTGGAAAAAGATAAATATCAGGTAGTGAACGGTTACCTGGGCATGGTCATCCAGTACGGAGATAAGAAAGAAGTCATTCCCGTCATCGAGGATACTGGCAACATAGAATACCAGCTGACCCTATCTATCAAGAAAGTGACGGGGCAGGTCAAGGCCAGGATCGGCTTCCTTTCCGGGGAGGGGGCGGAGACCGAATCCGACATTCAGACCGCTTATCAGGCCCTGGAAAAGATCTATCCGGTCAGCCAGGTGGATCTATCTTCCGCGGGAAGCGTGCCTCAAGATATCGACACCTTAATCATAGCCGGACCCCAGGACAAATTCGGCGACAAAGAGCTCAAGGCCATCGACGCCTTTCTGCAGAGAGGCGGTTCCGTCCTGGCGATGGTCGATGGCGTAAAGGTCGGCCAAGGATTGATCGCTCAGAACAATGACACGGGTCTGGGTAAGCTTCTGGACAGTTACGGGATAAAGCTCAATAACGATCTGGTCGAGGATGTCTATTCGGGAAGAGCCTCCTTCTCTCAAGGGTATATAACCTTTTCGACCAGCTATCCTTTCTGGCCGGAGATCACCAAGCAGGGGTTTGATCAAGATAATCCCGCCGTGGCCAAGCTCGAAAGCCTGGTCCTTCCTTGGGTGAGCAGCCTGGAGGTCGACCGGAGCAAGTTGGCCGGCGACCGGGTCTCTTACCTGGCCAAGACGACCGAGAGGGCCTGGCGCCAGACCAAAGATTTCAATCTCGATCCGGAGAAAGCTTTCGCCGGCGGAAAAGAAGGTCAGTTCGATCTGGCCCTCTCAGCCTCCGGCCGGTTCAAAAGTCCTTACGGCCAGGCAAGCGCGGCGCCCGGGCGCCTGATCGTCGTCGGCGATAGCGATTTTTTACGCGACAATTTCTTGAAGCAGTATCCGGACAATCTCTTATTCTTCCAGAATCTGGTCGATAGCTTGGGGCTGGACCAGGATCTTATCAATATCCGGTCCAAAGGCGTTACGGAACGACCGCTCAGAGAAATTTCCGACAAGGCTCGCGTCGCTTTCAAGTACGGAAATATCCTCGGAGTGACGTTGATCGTCCTGGCCTTCGGGCTATCCAGGTATTTCTTAAGAAGGAGAAAATCGGATTTATGAAGATATTGAAGATAGGCGCCGTCTGGTGCGTAAATTGCATCGTCATGCGTTCCGTCTGGGAAGAGGTGGAGAGAGAGTTTCCGCAGATAGAGACGGAATTTATCGATATAGATGATGAGACTTCGGAATTGGCCAGAAAATATGATGTCAAAGATATCCCGGTCACTATTTTCTTGGACGCCGCCGGAGAAGAGAAGGAGGTGCTCAAGGGGACGAGAAACAAGGAAGAAATGGTCAAAAAGATAAAAGAAATTTTTAATATTTGATCTATGAAGAAGAATCTTATCCTGGGAGGGGTATTGATCATCTTGATCGCCCTGGCATATGTCTATCAGGGTCCATTGAAGAAATGGCAGGCCGGGTTCGGCCAGCCGGAGAATTTTTTGGCCGGCATCCGGGCCGATGCTATCGATAAGATAGAGATGACCAGGGATGGCAAGACCGTTACTTTAAAAAAGGAAGAGGGCCGGTGGAAGATCGCCGAGACCAAAGATTTTTATGCCAAGAGCGCGGTCATAGCTACTCTTTTGGATGATTTGAGGAATACCTCCCGATTCGCCCTGACCTTAGTGAGCGCCAATAAGGACAAGAAAAAGGAATTCCAGACCGATGAGAGCGGCACCGAGGTCAGGATCTATCAGAATAACAAGTTGGCGAGCGATTTCATCGTCGGCTCTTTGAGTAGCGATTTCTCCAGCTCTTATGTTTCCCGCCCCGGTTCGAGCGATACTTACGCGACCGCCGATTTCTTCAATCTTTTTACCCAGAAAGATTGGCGCGATCCCGAAATCTTCTCTTCCGATAAGGAGGGGATCGATAAGATTAGGCTGCAATATTCCGGCAAGGAATTCATCTTGGAAAAGAAAGGCAGTGACTGGACGGCCAGCAAGCCCTTCAAATTCGTGCCTGACAAAGAGAAGATCGGCAAGATCCTGGATGTCATGACGGGTCTGTCGGCCGTCGATATTCCGGAGCAGACCTTCAAGGGCACCGGCCTGGAGAAGAATAGCTTGATCGTCGAAGTTTCCGGCGGCGGGACGGATAATATCTTGATGGTCGGCGATAAAAATAAGGAGGGTCTCTATTATGCCAAGCGCGGAAATAGCGACAACATATATCTGATCGGCCAAACCACGGTCTCTGACCTGGAAAGCGACTTACGAAAGAGATAGGAATAAAAAATAAGCGGAATCAGGCTGCTTATTTTTTTATTTTATGGTATAATATTTCTCAAGGAAGAAGCTTATGAAATATGATTTCATCACAATCGGCGGCGCGGCTGAAGATTTGACCCTTCTGGTCAAGGAAGGGATCCTGATCGATAACAAGAAGGATATTTTGAGGCAGAAGCTCCTGGCCTTCGAATACGGAGCCAAGATCGAGATCGATGACATCGATCGCAATTTCGGCGGCGGCGCGGCTAATGTGGCGGTCTCTTTATCGGGTCTCGGTTTCAGAGTGGCTAATATTTCCGCGGTCGGCCGCGACGAGAGAGGGGATCGGATCCTGAAGAATTTCCGTAAGCATCGGATCGATAGCCGCCTTATCCGCGTCACTGGTGAAGAGGAAACTTCTTATTCTTTCATAATTTTAGGCAAGAGCAAGGATAGGGTCATCTTTTTCAGCCGTGGCGCCGAAAAGAAGATAGAAATCACCAAGAAAGAATTGAAATATCTCAATAAGACGAGATGGATCTATCTGAACGCCTTATCGGGAGATTGGAAGGAGAATCTGAAGAAAATTTTTAGCGTTGAAAAAGCGAAGATCATCTGGAACCCGGGCAACGCCCAGCTCGAAAGAGGGAAGGAATTAAAAAAATATCTGGTCCGGACTGAGATTCTGATAGTCAATAAGGATGAAGCCATCCAGCTGGCGATTTCCGCCGGCGCCGCGGCCGGCCGCGGAAATGTCTTTTTGAACAATATCGATAATCTCTTAAGGACCCTCAAGGCTTTGGGGCCCAAGGTGGTGGTCATAACCAACGGCAAAGCCGGAGCCAAGGCTTATGACGGCAAGCATATCTATTTTCAGGGCGTCCTGAAAGAGAAGGTCCGTCTGGATACGACCGGCCTGGGAGACGCTTTCGGTTCGGCTTTCGCCGCCGGTATGATCTTCTATAAGGGCAACTTGAGGAGATCCTTGCTTTTGGGCGCCCGCAATTCAGCTTCGGTCATCTCGGAGATCGGAGCCCAAAAAGGATTATTGACCAAAGAAAAAATATTTTTTTATCTTTAAATCTATGAACATACCTATTGAAATTTCCGCCCGTCATATCCACCTCTCGCAGGGCGATGCCGACATCCTGTTCGGCGCCAATCATCAATTCCGGGTCTACCACCCGTTATCACAGACCGGCCAGTTCGCTTATGAGGAAAAAGTCGATCTTGCCGGACCGCGGGGAAAAGTCGAGGGAGTGAGGGTCTTGGGGCCTTGCCGCAAGCAGACCCAGGTGGAAATTTCCGAAACCGATGCTAGGAGGTTGGGCGTCGATGCGCCCGTCCGGGAATCCGGCCATCTGGAGGGAAGCGCGGGCGTCAAGGTCATCGGCCCCCAGGGCGAGGTCGATCTCAAGGAAGGAGTCATCATCGCCCAGAGGCACATCCACACCGATCCGGCTACCGCGGAAATCCTTCATATAAAAAATGGAGATCATGTTAAGGTCGACATCGACGGCATCAGGGATCTTATCTTTGAGAACGTGGTCGTGCGTGTCAATCCGAGCTTCAGGCTGGCCATGCATATCGATACCGATGAAGGCAATGCCGCCGAAATCGACGAGCAGAACCATTTCGGCCGGCTGATCGTCTAATATGGAGAATTATTTAGCCATCAATTGCGGTTCGACTTCTCTGAAGTATAAGTTGTTCGACGGCCAGGAAAGGGAAATCAAGGCTGGTAATTTCGAGCTCGGGTCCAAAGAAGAGATCGAAAAAGTCCTAAAGAATGTTTTGAGGGAGATCGGCGACCTCCGGGATGTCAAGGCAGTCGGCCATCGGGTCGTCCATGGCGGCGAAAAGTTCCAGCAGGCCGTCCTCATCGATGAAGAAAAATTGACGGAGCTTAAAGAATTGAACCCTCTGGCGCCTTTGCATAATCCCTATAATATCGCCGGCATCGAAGCTGTCGCTTCCTTCCTGCCCGAGATTCCGCAGGTAGCGGTCTTCGATACCGCCTTTTACGCCGACCTGCCGGAAGTGGCCAGGACCTACGCCTTGCCGGCGGAAGTCAATAAGAGGCTGGGAATCAGGCGTTTCGGTTTTCACGGCATCTCTCACCGATACGCCGCCGAAGAGGCCGCCCGTGAGCTGGGCCTCCGGCCGGACAAGATAAATCTCATCTCCTGCCATCTGGGCGGCGGCTGGTCGGTCACGGCCGTCAAGAAGGGCAAGCCGGTCGATACTTCCATGGGCTTTACTCCTTTGGAAGGTTTGGTTATGATGACCAGGGCTGGCGACCTCGACGCCGGTCTGGTCATCGAGCTGATCAGAAGATCCGGCCATGACCTGAAACATCAGGCCTACGAGGAAGTTTATGACCTCCTGAACCATAGCTCCGGCCTCAAAGGGCTGTCCGGATCCGGCAATTATTTGGAACTGTTGAAGGAAACTTCCCGAGGTAACCAGAAGGCTAAGCTGGCCTTCGACCTGGCCGTCTATAGATTGAGCAAATATATCGCTTCCTATTGGGCCGTCTTAGGGGGAGAAGTGGACGCTATCGTCTTTACGGGCGCGATCGGCGCCGGCGATCCCTTGACCAGGAAGCAGACGATGCTCAAGCTTAAATGTCTGGGCGAGATAAAAGTCTTGCCGATAAAGGCGAACGAGGAGCTGGGGATAATCAGGGAAGTCAAAAGGCTTTTATGATCATCAGGAAAGCCAGGTTGAAAGATCTGGACGCCATCGCTGGATTGAGTTTCGATCTGGAGATAAATGATTCTCAAAAATTGCAGCCTGACGGATATTTTTTGCCCGCCAAGAACGTCGAAAAGACCATCCGAAATTTCTTAAAAAATAAGATTTTCTCGAAAAATTATTCTTTGATCGTGGCCGAAGAGGAGGATGAGATAATAGGCTATCTCTTGGCTGGCACATTCTTAAGGCCATTTTTCAAGGAAGAGAAGATAGGTTTTATCTGGCATATATATGTCGCTCCTGAATATAGAGGCAGAAGGATCGTTAAAGAAATGTTAGAAGCTATCTATGGATGGTTAAGAAAAAATAAAGTAAGACATGTCGAATTGTCGGTGCATGTCAACAATGAAATAGCCCGAAGAGTTTATAGAAGGGAAGGTTTTAAGACCATCCGTTTGAGGAAATATAAAAAGATTTGATGATAAAGAAACTGTTGACCGGAAAAGTGAATAGTATAACAGCGGCGGCGCTCATGGTAGCGCTGTCTTCTTTGACGAGCCGTTTTTTAGGGATCTTCCGCGACCGTATCCTCGCCGGTCAGTTCGGCGCCGGCGACACCCTCGATATTTATTATGCCGCTTTTCGCATCCCCGATCTGATTTTCAACCTTCTCATCCTTGGCGCCCTATCGGCCGGTTTCATCCCCATCTTTACGAGCCTCTTCAAGAATGAAGACGATGGGAATGAAGAGGCTTGGACCTTATCCAATAACGCTTTGAATATCCTGGGTCTGTCTCTGATAGCCGTCTCGCTCGTCGGCATCGCCCTGGCCCATCCGATCATGAGGCTCATCACTCCCGGTTTCAGCGAGGAAAAGATGCGGATGACCGCCAGCATGACCAGGATCATGTTTCTTTCGCCGTTCTTCTTGGGAATCTCCGGGGTTCTGGGCGGGATATTGCAATCAACCAAAAGATTCTTCGTCTATTCCCTGGCTCCTATTTTTTATAATGTTGGCATCATTTTGGGGGCCCTCTATTTCGTACCCGTCTGGGGCATCCATGGCCTCGCCTGGGGCGTCGTCTTCGGAGCGGTTATGCATATGTCCGTCCAGCTTCCGGCGGTCTTCAATCTGGGCTTCAGATATCGCCCCATTTTTGATCTTAAGAATAAAGCCTTTCGGAGGGTGGCCAGGATGATGGTGCCGCGGACCATGAGCCTGGCTATCGCCCAGATAAACTTGACGGTCGAGACCATCGTCGCCTCCACCCTGGCGAGCGGCTCTTTGGCTATCTATAATTTCGCCAACAACCTACAGGTCTTCCCGGTCGGTATCTTCGGCATCTCTTTCGCGGTCGCCGCTTTTCCGACCATCTCAGCGGTGGCCTTCGATCAGCAAAAATTGGTCAAGAATTTCTCCTCGACCCTGAGGCAGATCCTCTTTTTTATCGTGCCTTCCATGGTCATGCTGCTCGTCCTGAGGGCCCAGATCATCCGCGTGGTCCTGGGGACGGGCCGTTTCAATTGGGATGATACCGTCTTGACCATCCACACCTTAGGCTTTTTTTCCATCTCGCTTTTCGCCCAAGCCCTGGTGCCGCTCTTGGTGCGCGTCTTTTATGCCCGCCATGATTCGCGCACCCCTTTCTTCATCGGCTTAGGCACGGCCGCCATAAACGTCTTCCTGGCCTTCTTCCTCTCTAAGAGGATGGGCGTCTCCGGCCTGGCCCTGGCCTTTTCGACGGCCAATATCGCTAATTTCATCGTTCTCTGGCTGGTTTTGCGTTTCGAGCTCGGCAGCCTGGACGAATTAAAGATATTACAATCCGTGCTCAAATTTTCGGCCGCCGCCGTCCTGGCCGGGCTGGCCGCCCAATTGACCAAGGGTCTGGTCTGGCCTTTCATCGACATGACCAAGACCTTGGGCGTCTTCATCCAGGGCGCTGCCGCCGGGCTGGCCGGTCTGGGGGTCTATCTTTTGATCTGCGCCCTTTTGAGGAGCGAGGAACTATCTTATTTCTGGGGCGGCTTCAAGCGCCGCCTGTCCTGGAAGAAGCTTGAAACCGGCGATCAGGGCGAGGTCCGAGGCATATGATAGAGCCTTTCCAAGGGGCTCTTTTATTTGCGACAATCGGAAAAAATAGGTAAAATAAAAGAAAGGAGGATTTTAAAATAAAATATGAGCTATACCAAAGAACAACTAATCTGGGGCCTTTTAAGGATCGCTCTGGGGTGGATTTTTTTATGGGCCTTTTTGGATAAGATCTTCGGCCTGGGTTTCAGCACCTCTCCGGCCAAATCTTGGCTCAAGGGCGTGTCTCCCACCTCCGGTTTTTTGAAATTCGCCACCAAGGGGCCGCTGACGCATCTCTATCAGGCGCTCGCCGGCCATCCCGCGGTCGATTGGCTATTCATGCTGGGATTGCTCCTGGTGGGCTTGTCTCTGGTGTTAGGAATCGCTGTCAGGCTGGCCGGGATTTCCGGCATCATTTTGCTGGCCCTCATCTTCAGCGCCAAATCACTGCCCCCCGTCAATAACCCGATCCTGGATGAGCATATTTTCTATATCCTCGTTCTTTTCGGTATCATCTTCACCCGGGCGGGGCGTTGGATCGGCCTCGAGGATCGCTGGGACAATTCGGCCCTGGTCAAAAGACTGCCTTTTCTAAAATGATATCTTTAGAACGATGGTCGAAAGACAGGTATCTCTAAAATATGGAAAAATTGATCAATGAATTGAACGGCCCCTTCTTGGCCTTCTTGCCGGTAATTTTTTTTATCTTAATCTTCGCGGCTCTGATAGCTAATTATTTTTTTAAGGGGAACGCGAGCCGGTCAAGGATCCTCCATCGCCTGACCCCTGATCTTCTGCTCGTTGCCGTCATCATCTTCAGGGTGGCTTACGCGGCCCTCCTTTCTCTTTTGCAATATTATATCTGGTCCCATGACGCCTTCTCGAAGTTTTTGCTGCCGCCCTATCAATCCATCAAGTATTTTCTCTTTTATGCCGGCTATCATTTCTGGCTGAGCACTTTAATCGCCTTCTTCTTGGCCTTCGCCTTCTGGCTCAGCCTTTTTATCGCCAGCCTCTTCAGGAAGAATCTCTTCGTCGACGGCGAACTTAAATTGGCCTTATTGGCTTCGATGATCGTCGGCTGGCCGGATTTTATAGCTTTTCTCCCTCTTATTTTCGCTTTGGCCGTCATTTATTCCCTCCTAAATTTTTTCTGGCTCAAGAAGGAGACTATCCATCTGGGAGGCGTATTCATCCTCTCGGCTCTTATCGCGGCTTTTCTCGGGCCGCTTCTGATTTCCCTCTCAGGCTTGGCCGACCTTCAGGTTTAGAAATTTTGACTTTATCTTTGGAAAATGATATAAAATTAAGGGTCGGCAAACGGCCCTTTAATTAATTTCAACCTCTTTGGCCATCCAAATATGCGCGTCCCTCCCTACATTGAAAATATCTTATCCTCCTTGGAAGCGAACGGTTTTGAAGGCTATGTCGTGGGCGGTTGCGTACGCGATTTGTTGCTCGGCAAAAGACCTAAGGACTGGGACGTGACTACCGACGCCCGGCCCGAGGAGATCCTTAAGGTCTTTCCGGAGGGTAAATATGAGAATATCTTCGGCACTGTCATCGTTCCCATAAAGGATGACGAGGGACGGACGGAAGACGTGGTCGAGGTGACCACTTATCGTTCTGAGCAGGGCTATAGCGACCGGCGCCATCCGGATGAGATCCGGTTCGAGGACGAGCTGGAGAAAGATCTGAGCCGGCGTGATTTTACCATCAACGCCATGGCCATGGATCTCGGGGGCGTCAAGAAAGGAGAGGCGGTTGATCTCTTCGGCGGCCGGAAGGATCTTGAGAAAAGGATCATCCGCGCCGTCGGTGAACCGACTGACAGATTCAAGGAGGACGCTTTGAGGATGATGAGAGCCATCCGTTTCGCCTGCCAGCTCGGATTCGAGATCGAACCGAAGACCGGCCGGGCGATTGCCAAGCTGGCCGGCGGCATAAAATTTATCGCCAAAGAGCGTATCCGGGATGAATTGGTCAAGATTCTTGAGAGCGAAACGCCCTATGAGGGCGTGATCAAACTCCATGAACTAAAACTCTTGCAATACATCATTCCCGAACTGGAGCGGGGGATTGGCGTTGAACAGAGCAAGCATCATGTCTACACCGTCTTCAGGCATTCGGTCTTATCTTTGAAATTCTGCCCGAGTAAGGACTGGCGGGTGCGTTTCGCGGCGCTTCTCCACGACATCGCCAAGCCCCAGACCAAAAGATTGATCGGCGGCGACATGACTTTTTATAACCATGACCTTTTGGGCGCCAAGATCGCCAGGAAGATCATGGAGCGCCTAAAATTCTCCAAGACCGATCTGGAAAAGGTGGAAGTGCTTATCAAGAACCATATGTTTTATTATAATGTCGGCGAGGTGACCGAAAGTTCCGTCAGGCGGTTGATCGTCAAGGTCGGCGAAGAGAATTTGAAGGATCTGATCGATCTGAGGATCGCTGACAGGCTCGGCTCCGGAGTCCCGAAGGCCAAGCCCTATAAATTGAGGCATCTGGAGTATATGATGAAGAAAGTTAGGAAGGACGCCGTTTCCGTAAAGATGCTGAAGATCGACGGCAATGACCTCATGCGGACCCTGAAGATCGCCCCCGGCCCCAAGATCGGGGCCATTCTGGACGTCCTCCTTTCGGAAGTGATCGAGGATCAAAATCTGAACGACGAGAAATATCTGCTCGGAAGGGGAAGGGAGCTGGAGAAGATGGATCTTGAGGAGTTGCGGGCCAAGGCCAAGGAAAGGATCGAGGAGAAAAAGATGGAAGACGACCAGGAATTGAAAAAAGAATTTTGGGTCAAATAATATTTAAAAAATATGAAAAAGAAACTTCTCATCGCGACCGCCCTTTTGGCCTTAGTCCTTGTCTTATTGAGCGTCTGGCAGATCTTGCTCTTAAGGAAGGCCCATAGCAGCTTCGAGAATTATTACGCTTTCAGGGGTTGCGCCCAGCTTCTTGAAAAGAGAGATGATTACGGCATCTGCAAAATAAGTTCCGGCAAAACCATAAAAATAGTAAAATATAAGGGTAGGTGGTATCTGGATGGTGATCTACCCTGCGGATCCCTCTTTTGCCTTTAAATATGCCGAAAAAAATTTTTTTCTTATCCTTATCAATATTCTTAATTTCTGGCTGCTCATCCGGACTCGCCGCTAAGACCGTCTCGGGAAGCTTAGTTACGCCTCCCCGAGGCGGGTCGGCCGAAGCCGGCCCTGCAGCCCCTAATCCCG
>JAKAJF010000087.1 GCA_021813875.1 bacterium
ATCTATCTTCAATCAAAGCTACGTAAGCGGCCCCATCTCACCTTATTTCTGGAACACGGAGGTCAATGATTTCGGCTTTGAGAAGCCGACCGAGACCAACTCCGCCCGCCAGAGGCATCACGCCAGGTTCTGGAGGACCGATATTTCCTTCAATGATGGCACCCGCCTTTACGTGGGATCGGCCAGTCTGGACGTGGGCATGAACCTTGTCACCCACCGGATCAGTCCGGACATCGATACCGAGAGGGAATTTTTGCTTTCCAACCTGATGAAGTCGGGCCTGGTGACCAGATATGAGCGCAAACAATTTACCAAACCCTTGATCGGCCAGGACTATACCGGCGACCAATACTTTACAGACGGGAAATCTTATGTTATATATCTAAAGTGATTCAAGCGGGTATCGTATAGTGGCTTTTATGCTAGCCTTCCAAGCTGGAGAGACGGGTCCGATTCCCGTTACCCGCTCCCTCATACATAAAAGAGACCGTTGCAACGGTCTCTTTTATGTATGAGAAATGGCATTCGGGAATCGGACGGGCAGGAGCGAGACAAGCTCCGAGCCGCTTTTAGTCGGCGAGGGAGCTCAAGTCGAGCGTCGACAAAAACGAGCTGGCGGAGCTTTTGGCACTGCACGGGGCAACGAGCCTATCGCGGAAGCGAGGGCGAGGCGGAATTCCCGTTACCCGCTCAAGGGAAAAAAATAATCTCCATCGCAGGAGGTTGTTTTGTTTTTGGGAAACGGGCATGCACCAGTACCTGGGGTGGGGGTATTGACACTTGTTTTAAGGGAGAATAAAATAAAAATAAAGGGAGTATAAAAAGGAATTATTTTATGACAACTACGGAAAAAATTTTGATCAATTTTAAAAAAGCCGCTTCGCTTTTGAGCAAGGTCAACAAGATGACGGAAGATAAGGAATATTGTATCGACATCATGCAGCAAAATCTGGCCGTCATCGGCCTTTTGAAATCTGCCCACCAGATGCTCATGGAAAGGCATCTCAACACCTGTTTCAAGAACGCCATGGCCGCTAAGAACGAGAAGATAAAGCAGCAGATGATCGATGAAATTTTAAAAGTTAGTAAACTTTCTAATAAATAAATATGAATCAAAAAAACTTCTTTTTAGGGCTCGTATCGGGGATCGCAATCATCTCATTCGTCGGCTTCATCATCATGACAGTGGCTTATTTTCAAAAGAGCCAGGATTTATCCCAGACAAAAAATGGCAACGAGCCGGTCGCCAAGGAAAAAAATGTCGCCGGTCCGGCCCAGAACCAGAACTCTAATGCTGGCGCCGGCCAGAAGGCCGATATCAAGGTGACCGACCAGGATTGGATCAGAGGCGACAAGAACGCGCCCGTGACCATCGTGGAGTTCTCCGATTTCCAATGTCCCTATTGCGCCAGGTTCCACCAGACCATGAAGGAAGTCATGCAGAATTATCCTAACCAGGTGCGTTGGGTCTTTAAATTTTTCCCTCTTTCCCAGATCCATCCCTATGCCCAGAAAGCGGCCGAAGCGGCCGAATGCGCCGGAGAACAAGGAAAATTCTGGGACTATGCGGATAATCTCTTTGAAAACCAAGATAGCTTCAGTGATGATTTTTTCTCCCAAGCGGCCTCCAGGATGGGGCTAAACATGAACAAGTTTAACAGCTGCGTAACCGACAGCAAGACGGCTGAGAAGGTCGATGCCGATCTGGCCCAGGGTCAGGCGGCGGGCGTGCAAGGCACTCCGACCAGTTTCATCAATGGCCAGGCCGTGCCCGGCGCCCTGCCTTACGACCAATTGAAATCGACCATTGATGGGCTCTTGAACAAATAATGTATGCCAAAAAATTTAAATTTCAAAATTTCCGGCATGCATTGCTCGAGCTGCAAAGTGCTCATCGAAGAAGAAGTGAGCGCCTTGCCGGGAGTCGATAGGATTTCCGTCGACCATATTACCGGCGAAGCCCAAGTATCTTTCGACGGTCAGAAGATCAAAGAAGAGACGATTTTTCTGAAGATTGAAAAATTGAATTATGGGGTCATGGACGGCCAGGAACAGGGCGGAAAGGGCTTTTGGACCGGTCTCCTGATTCCGTTGGGTCTGGCCTTCTTCGTGGGTGCCTATTTCCTGGTCAAAGCTTTGGGCGGCTTCGAGATCCTTTCACAATTGAACGAGGGCCACGTCGGTTACGGCTTGATCTTCATCATCGGCCTCCTGGCCGGTTTTCACTGCGTCGGCATGTGCGGCGGCCTGGTCGTGACTTATACCGCCAATCATCTTAAGACCAAGGAAAACCATTCTCTATGGCCCCATTTCCAATATAACGCCGGCCGCTTCCTGTCCTATACGATCATCGGCGGCATCCTGGGCAGCATCGGCGCTTTCTTTGCCATCAATCCGGTGGTGGAAGGGGGATTGATGCTCCTGGCCGGCGCCTTCATGATCCTCATGGGCCTGAATCTTCTGACCCATTGGTCGATCCTCGAGAAGATAAAATTACGTACGCCTCAGTTCATCGCTAAGTATCTTTACCGAAAGAAGACCAAGTCCAAGGGGCCCTTCCTGATCGGCCTCATGAACGGTCTCATGCCCTGCGGCCCGCTCCAAGCCATGCAACTTTACGCCCTGACGACCGGCAGCTTCATGGAAGGGGCCTTGAGCATGGGCATTTACGCCCTGGGCACCATTCCGATGATGTTCGGCCTGGGAGCCTTCATCTCCAGGATCAAGATGGATAAGATCAATAACATCCTCAAATTTTCCGGGGCTCTGATCATAATCTTGGGAGGCATCATGCTTAACCGGGGACTAATCAACTTCGGCTACGGTTATGGTTTGGGCGGACAGGACGCTCAGACGAGCCAGGACTCCGGTTCGCCGGCGGCCGACGGCCAGGAA
>JAKAJF010000014.1 GCA_021813875.1 bacterium
AAAGGATTTTGCCAAACTCCTCAACATGGCGGTCTTGAAGAGACTCCCGGGCATAGTCAGCATGGAGAGGAGCCCGCTAAAAAGGAGGAACCGCGTCTATCTTGATTATCTGCAGAACCGCAAAGGGCAGACGATGGCCGCCGCTTATTCGGTCAGGCCCGAACCGGGCGCCACCGTTTCGGCTCCGTTGAAGTGGGAAGAGGTCAATAGCAATTTGGACCCCAAAGCTTTTAACATAAAAACCATCGGCAAGCGGATCCAGAAAATAGGGGATATCTGGCAGGAAGTTTTGGGAGAAGGCGTCAACATGCTTGAATGCCTGGGCCGGATAGAGAAATTATTAAAGAATTAATATGCGGAAAAACGGAAAAAAGACACAAAAGAAGGTCAGAGAAGTTTTAAATAAATCTAAGCGGGGCGGGCTCAAGCGCGATACTGGCGGGCCGGTGAGAAAAAGGAAACAGGCGGTCGCGACAGGACTGTCGGAAACCAGAGAAGAGGGGAACAAGGTCCCCCTGCCCCCTAAGAAGAGAAAGGAGGTGAAAAAATGAGCATAATCATAATGATAATCATCGGGTTGATCGCCGGCTGGGTCGCCGGTCTGATAATGAAAGGAAGGGGCTTGGGCATCGGCGGTGACATCGTCGTCGGCATCATCGGATCCTTGATAGGCGGATACCTGTTCCGCCTGTTAGGAGCGAGCTCCAGCGGCGGTTGGATCGGATCGATAATCACGGCGATCATCGGAGCCATCGTCCTGCTCTTTATCATTAGTCTGGTCAAGAGAGAAGAATAAACAGTTCATTCCAACAGTCTCGAGTAACATTTCTCACCCCCTTTCGTATTATATTGTGCGATGAGGAACTACCTTACAATCAAAAGGTCATCCTTAAAAATCGACTTTTAATAGAAAGGGGGTGAGAAATATGAAAAAGATATTTGCGTTCATGACAGCTTCTCTTATGGTAGCCATAATGTCGGTGATGGCGGTACCGGCCAGCTATGCCCAGACTGCCACCGGCAGGGCCACTATATTTAATCCCGGGACCGGTGAAAAATTGATCGTCAATATCGGCGACCCTGTCCCTCCGGGATGGAAGATATTCAAAGAAGCGAAACCGGCCGCGAGGACCACTACCACCACGACCACCACTAGCGCAGCTACCACTGTCACGCCGACCACCACGAGTCTGGGCGACCTGATCATTCTGGACAGGCTTTTTAACACCGGCGGAGTCTTGAATAGTAACGGAGTGCTCGGAAATGGAGGGAGCGATCTTGGTGATCTGTTCATCCTGAACCAGCTGTTCGGAGGCGGCGGTACCATCTTTAACTCAAGGACGGGCGCCGGCAGCACCAATTTGAGCAACCTGTTCACTTTAGACGCTTTGTTCGGAGGTAGGGGAGGAGTGCTTGGCGGCGGAGGAGTGCTTGGAAATAACGGCAATTTGGGAGACTTGTTCATTTTAAATAATCTATTCTCGAACGGAACCGGTGGACTTTTCAGATAAAGGATCCAAAAAAGAATGGCGGCAGAACCGTCATTCTTTTTTGATGGGTAACTATTTTCATCATCTTTCGTATTATATTATGCGATAAGGAAAATCCAGAGGAGATTCCTTATATCGACTTTACAGTAGAAAGGAGGTGATTTTTATGAAGAAAACATTATCTCTTTTGACTGCCTCTCTTTTGACGGTGATGATAGCGGCAGGGATGGCTGTACCCGGCGTTTATGCCCAAGGGGCGGATAATTTCGGCCAGCAACAGCAACAGGGCCAGGGGAATAGCAACCCTAATGCCAGCAATCCCAATATGAATCCTAATACCGGCACGGGTACGACTTCTTTGCGTGATTTAATACTGCTCGATCAGCTGAATGCCAACCGGGGCATCTTCGGCGGCGGCAGCAGCAATTTGGGAGACTTGTTCGTCTTGAACCAGCTGTTCGGAGGCGGCGGAAATATTTTCGGCGGTACTTTGGGAACCAATAACCTGGGCAATCTGATCGTTTTGGACCAATTATTCGGCAATCGCAGCATATTTAATGGCGGCCTGGGCAGCGGCATCTTCGGCGGCGGCGGCAATTTGGGAGACTTGTTCGTCTTGAACCAGCTGTTCGGAGGCGCCAAGGGGATCTTCAGATAATTTTGGGAGTTTCTGATAAGAAGAAACGGCCCTTGGGGCCGTTTCTTTTAGATCTATTGAGCCTGGGAAGAAGCCACTTCCTGAGGAGTTATGACAATCACGGAAATCCCCCTCTTATTGAAATCTTTGACCATGCCGTCCTCATGCCCGGCTCCGAATTGGATGATGCCCACATTTTCGCCTTTGTCTTTGAGGGCGTCTATGAAACAATCAACCGCCTCTTCGTTCCTTTGTCCGACCACTACTTGATTTATCTCTCCTTCTGCCTGCTTCAATTTGGATTCGAGCAAGTTCTTATCGGCGATGCCGTTGTAAGGATTGTCTGAGCGGGAAGGAGCCGAAGCGGCCAGGGCAGCGTCGGCCTTATCGGCCGTTTTCAATCGGTCGATATCGGTGCCGATGGAGCTTAAAATTCCTTCGAGCCGACTATCATTCTGGGAAGCGGCGTAATTCTGCAAGTAAGAAAGGTCACCGTTCAGATTGTCCTGCCGAGAATGGAGGACTTGAAGAAGTTTTATTAAATTAGCTGAAAATAGCCGGGGCGCTTGGCCGGTGCTGCGGGCAAGGGTGGCGTTATTATCCAGGCTATTGATCCGATCGTTGAGATAGATATAGTTCCTGACAATATCCGCGCTTTTGTCCTGGGTCGCCTTTATCTCCGCGCCATAGAGGTCGATATTCGAGCCTTCGGCCTTAAGCTCGTAAGGAGCCCCTTCCAGGGCTATGGCCCGATCGATCTTGGCGATCAGTTTGCCGAGCTCGGCGACGATTTCCTCTTTGGCGGCCGGATCGATATCTTTTTGGGAGAGCTCCTGCTTCAAAGCTCCGAGCTGCTCGGTCAGATCGTTCCTGCTCTTTATCTCGGCAGCTACTTTGTCCGGCTTTTCTTCCGAGACTTTCCCCTTGAGTTCTCCCTCGACGACGATCAAGTCGACCCCATATTTCTTATTGAGGCTATCTTCGATGTCATAAATCTGTTTCTGGGCGGCCTGGGCGGCGTCGTTCGAAGGATCGTCTATTTCGCTGCCGGGGTTGCGATGGATCTGCGGGATGAGGATGGCGGTACCTTTGGGGTCGGGGACCTCGAATTTTTGGACGCCGCCGACTGGCAGGTAAGTATCGAGGCTCGATAGGACGAAATTCTTATTTTCTCCGTCGCCAGCGCTCACGGCCGGCCGGACGGCTGATTTCTGCCCCGAAAGCTTGGTCAGCCCCCTGGTCCTCAGGCCGACCATCCCTACGATGGCGAGCATCACCATCGGCAGGACGAACAAGACATAGACGCCTTTCTGCCCGCGGGCGAAATGAGGAGAACCGTTTTTATTTCTGCTTTTTGATAAATGATCTTCTTCGTTTATTTGCATTTGTTTTTTTAAATTAATTAAAACCCCCTGCTAGAGAGGGTCGCGGCCTTCCATAGGGGAAATCCGTCCTTTTTAGAAAAGATTTTCGGACGGAAATCTCCTGGGGCGGCTCGCTCGAGAGCCAATATAGCAGCCACCTCTTTTTTTGTCAAAGAAATTAATTTTTTTTTAACGAAGTGAATATAAAATAAACTGATGAATAGAAAAAGCTATCCATTCATCCTTATCAGAAAAGCGGTTTTTTTCCCGACCGAGAAAGTCCCCTTGGTCTTAGAAGGTCAAGACGTCATCAATACCGTCAACGGCGCCATCAAGGAAGATGGTTTCATAGTCGCGGCCTTCCAGAAGAACGGAGACATGAGCTCGATCGGGGTCCTGGGCAAGATCCTACAGTTCTGGAGCCTGGCGCCCTCGATCATGGGCATCATCCTCGAAGGCAAGGCAAGGGTGCGGATAAGCAGGGTCTTTAAGGAGGGTGAGATCGAGAAGGCGGAAACGGAAGAGTTGGTCTTGCGGAATAGGGAATCCGCCAAATTGCAGGCCTTCTCCCGAAACATCTTCGACCAATTCAGGGATCTGGTGCGCCTGTCCGGAAACCTGCCGCTGTTCCTGGTCGAAGAGATCCAGAAGAGCAACGTTTCTCCGGAAAGCTTGGGGTACATAGTGGCTTCCATCTTGAATTTAGATTTCAAAGAAAAATTGAAACTTTTGGAGTTGATCGATCTGGAAAAATGGCTGGAAATCGTCAACCGGCATCTGGCCGAGGAATTGAACATCATCAAGGCCGAAAAAAAGATCCAGGACGAAGTGGAAAAAGAGGTTGGGAAGACCCAAAAAGATTTCATCTTGAGAGAGAGGATGAAAGCCATCGAGAAGGAACTGGGGCTCAACGAAGAGAATCAGGATTATGATCTTCTCGAGAAGAAGATCAAGAGGGCCATGATGCCCAAAGAAGCTGAAGAGGTCGCCTTCAAGGAGCTCCATCGCTTGAGAAGCATGCCTGCCACCAGCGCGGAAGCTCCTTATATCAGGACTTATCTCGACTGGCTGACCGAACTGCCTTGGAGTATTAGGGACAGGTCGGTCCTTGATCTTCCGCGGGCCAAGGAAATTTTGGACGAAGATCATTATGGGTTGGAGAAGGTGAAGGAGAGGATCATCGAGTCCTTGGCCGTGCAGAAATTGACCAAAGGCAGGAGCGGCCCCACCATCATGTGCTTCGTGGGTCCGCCAGGCACCGGCAAGACTTCGGTCGGAAAATCGATCGCCCGCGCTCTCAACCGGAAATTCTTCCGCCTCTCCTTGGGCGGGATCAGGGATGAGGCGGAGATCAGGGGTCACCGACGTACCTATGTCGGCGCCATGCCGGGCAGGATCATTCAAGGCATCAAGACGGCGGGCGCCAAGAACCCGGTCTTCATGCTAGATGAGATAGACAAGATGGGCGCTGACTTCAAGGGCGATCCCTCTTCAGCCCTTCTTGAAGTTCTCGATCCTGAGCAGAATAGATCTTTCTCCGACCATTATCTGGAGATTCCCTTCGATCTTTCTGAAGTTTTCTTCATCTCCACGGCCAACGTTTCAGACACCGTTCCTGAAACTTTGCGGGACAGGATGGAAATCATCGAATTCTTCGGTTATACCGATGAAGAAAAATTCCAAATTGCCAAGAATTTCCTCATTCCCAAAGTGCTGACGAACAACGGTTTGGATCCAGAGCTGCTTCGGATAGAAGAAGGGGCCTTAAAGAAGATCATCAATAAGTATACCCGCGAAGCCGGCGTAAGGAATTTGGAGAGGCGGCTCGCGGAGATAAGTCGGAAGGTCGCCCGCGGCATAGCCGAAAAGCAGGGCCGGGAGAAAACGGTCGTGACCGAAGCCAACTTGGCTGATTTCTTAGGACCGGAAGAATTCGAAGTGACCATGAGAGAAGCCAAGGATGAGGTCGGGATAAGCACCGGCATCGCCTGGACCCCGTCCGGAGGAGAAATAATCTTCGTGGAAGCCACCATCGTTCCGGGGAGGGGAAGATTGATCCTGACCGGCCAGCTCGGGGAAACGATGAAGGAATCGGCCAAAGCCGCCCTTTCATTCATACGTTCCAAAAGTCAAGAGTTGAAATTCGACCCTGCCTTTTATAAAGATTCCGATATCCACATCCATGTCCCTTCGGGAGCCATTCCCAAGGACGGACCTTCGGCCGGCATCGCCATCGCCGCCTCGCTGGCATCGATCCTTACGGACCGGGAAGTCAAGAAGGAAGTCGCCCTGACCGGCGAGATAACCCTCTCCGGCAAGGTCCTGAAGGTGGGGGGCATCAAGGAGAAAGTCTTGGCCGCCCATAGGGCCGGAGTGGAAACGATCATCTTGCCGAAAGATAATGAGAACAACCTTCAGGACGTCCCCCCCGAAGTGAAGGAAAGATTGAGCTTCCGTTTCGTGAGTCATATGGATGAAGTTTTGGAAATAGCCTTGAAATTATGAAGATAGAGAGAACCTTACCCCAATTTCAGGAGGAAAAAGCTCTCCTGATAGTGGCCGGGGAGCATGTGGCCAGGTTTTACGCCGCGGCCTCGGGCCGTATCGAAGAATTGGAGATATTCCGCATCCAGAACCCTCAATATACGGATCGGGAAGGATTCTTCAAAAAAACCATCGGCAAGCAGGAATTAGGGTCAGGCTCGGTCTATGAACCCAAAAAGCGATATATGGAATCGAAATTTTTCCAAAAGTTCCGGGAGGAGATAAAAAGAATAAACCGCTCTTATGATTTTTCTACCATCTATATCTTTTATCCGGAATTCTTGTCGAAGGAGATGGAAAGGTTCCTGCCCAAAGGGCATTACCAGGTGAGATCCAGGATCATGGGAAATTTCATCCAGGAGCATCCTTTTAAATTGCTGGCCAAGATCAAAGAGGAGATGGCAAAGAGGGAAGTGGAGCCGGTCCGGGGAGATGTTAATAAACTTTTACGAAAGGAATAAAATTATGGGCAGATATATCGGCCCCAGAAAGAAGTATCTGAGACGTTTCGGACTTCTTCATGAGGCTGATGAGAAAAAAGAGATCAAAAGACAGAAGCGTAAGACCGCCTACGGGATCCGTTTCGAAGAAAAGCAGAAGTTGAAATTCATCTATGGAGTGGCCGAAAGGCAGTTCGGCCGGTACGTCAGGGAATCTTTGAATTCCCACGAAGACCCGGCCGTGATGCTTTATCGAAAGCTTGAGACCAGATTGGATAATGTCATCTACAGGCTGGGCTTCGCGGCGACCAGGCCGCAGGCGCGCCAGCTCGCCTCCTACGGCCATGTCCTGGTCAACGGAGCCAGGGTCGATATCCCTTCTTATCACGTGGCGCCGAGGGATGATATCACTTTGGCCGGAGAGATGCTTTCGAGCCCGGCCGTGCAGGAATCTTTGTCGAAGAAAAAGCCCATCGATCTGCCGTCCTGGCTCGAGAGGGGAGGAGGGGTGGGGCGGGTCAAGCATTATCCTAAAAAGGAGGAGATCCGGAAAGATATTGATTTTGAAAACGTCATCGCATTTTATCTTTAATAGAAAGGAGGCGATATGCCAGGATTTTTCATAAATATTGAAGAAGAAGCTCTGACCAACGAGGCTTTCCGGGAAGTCTTGTTCACCACGGAAAGGACCCAGCTCGTGGCTATGAGCCTGCGGCCGGGGGAAGAGATAGGCAGAGAGATCCACGCCGACGCGGATCAATTCATCAGGGTCGAGAGCGGCCAGGGGAAGGTGATCCTCGAAGACCGGGCGCTTGATTTCGAGGGCGGGGACGCGGTCGTCATTCCGGCCGGCACGGAACATAATGTCATCAACACCTCGGATGAGTTCGAGCTGAAGCTTTACACGCTTTACGCTCCGCCGCAGCATGCGGAAGGCACGGTCCATCTTACCAAGGCGGAAGCCCTGGAGGGGAAAGAATAATAAAAAGAGCCGACTAAAAGTCAGCCCCTAACAATTCTCGGCAAATTCATCCACCACCATTTTTAAAAGAACCTGTTCCTCGGGGGTAAGCGGCGCTTCAACATGGACCCTGATAACCGCCTCTCTTACCAGGTCTCGAAAAAAGACTTTTCTTTCTTCGAGCGAACGCCTTACGTCTTTCAGATTCTGTTGCGCGGACGCTGACGAACTCCCTGGATGCCTGTCTGGAGAGTACATGACTGCTCGGGTCGTTCCTAGTCTCGATTCTATCCTCAAGAAATCGAGCACCGTATAGAGCGGCCCCTTCTCCATTCTGCTTTACCCCTCCTTATTGTGAGAATTAAAGATGATTAAATTATAATATTTTGAGGCTTCCACGTCAATAACCTTCGCCACTCTTAATATTAAATTAATGAAAGGCTGATATGATCGGTTAAAATCGGCAAGGTCGAATGCCGTTAATTCTTATCAATAAAATCATATGAACTTAGAAAAGATAAAAGAGAAAGCATCCATGTTATCCAAGGCGGGGATGGCCGTGCTCCTCGGCGCCAGCTTCGTGATTTCCGGGCCGGTAAAAGCCGTCAATCTCAATTCTTCCATCTTCAATGAAGGAAGTCTCTTGAGGGGCGCCGCCGGGAGGATCTTTGTCCTCCATAACCGCGCCTTGGTGCCTGTCCGGAATCTGGTCGAGTTGAGGAAATACCAAGGGCAGGACATCATCGATGTTTCCGATGATGTCTTGAACAGCTTCCTGCCCGCGGGAATCTTGCGCGGGGTCCAGAGGCTGACTGACAACGAAACCATCGTCAATGATTTCAACCTCGTCAATCTTATGGGGACTTCCTCGCCAGTGACGGCTCGCGCCAATATCCATTCTTTCCAGAGAGGCAATTTATATGACGTCTCTCTCTATCTCGCCGCCAGCCGCTTGCCGGCGGAAAGGAATAAAGTGTTTGAAGGCTGGTTGGTGGACGTCGATACCGGATACAAGCTGAGCCTGGGCGCCTTCAGGATGGATTCCTCCGACCGCGGCCACCTGGATTTCAGGCAGACCATGGTCAACTTCCCTCTGTATGACCGGATCATGATTACCAAGGAGAATGTGAGCGACACCGATCCCAATCCGGACACGACCGTCTTCCTCGCCGATATCCCGGGCGTTTTTAGGGAGGTCAGCCTGAACGCCTTCCTGACGGGGAGCAAAGAAGTTCCTCCCGATAATTCCACCGCCGTCGGCAAGGGATATTTCCTTTTGGATCCGGCGGATCATACCCTGAGATTCGACATTAGGTTCCATGGCCTTTCCAGCCAGGAGACTGACGCCCATTTCCATGGGCCGGCCGATCCGGGGCAGAACACCGACGCCATCTTTACTCTCCCGGGCGGAAGTCCGAAGACGGGCATCTGGCATTATGACCCTTCTTTGGAGAACGATATCCTGGCCGGCCGGGTCTACGTAAACATCCATTCCGTCAATTTCCCGGAAGGTGAGATTCGCGGCTGGATAACTCATTAAAAAATATGAAAACTATAAAATGTAATGACATTTTTTTCGCCTGGCGGATAAAGTATCAAGACGAGGAAGAAGGTCCGGGCAACCTCGCCTGTCCTTACGTGGCCAAGGCTGAGACGGATGAAGAAGCGATCGATGATCTTATGGCCCACGCGCGCGAAGCGCATCCCGAGACGGTCGATAATATGCTCGATGAGATCGAGGACGAGATGGAAGAAGAGACGGAAGACGAAGCCGGCGCAGAAGAGCCGGTGGAAGAGTTTACTGCCGATGATCGGCTCCGTGAGACGATGAGAAGTAAGATAAAGGAGGAATGATCATCTGTATATGCCTATGAGTTGGGCTTCCGCGAGGATGTGGCCGACCATGGAATCTCTCAAAGCTTCAGGATTGTTGCCTGGATCAAGTTCGAGCATCTGGTCCAGGGCGTAAAGCTTGAAGAAATACCGGTGGGACTCTTCGTCGGGCGGGCAAGGGCCGTTATAGCCGACTTCTCCGAAACCTGTCCGCCCTTCGGCCGCCTCCCCCGGGACAGAATCTTCCTCTATGCCTGTCCTGTCTGGGCTCAAGTTCCACAAGGTCCAATGGACCCAGGTGCCGGCGGGAGCGTCCGGATCTTCCACGATCAAAGTCAGGGACTCGGCTCCGGCAGGCACATCTTCGAATCTCAGGGGAGGATTGACGTTTTCTCCGTCACAGGTATAACGCCGGGGGACGGCGCCATTATTCACAAAAACTTCGCTTGAAATATTCATATTTTTGCCGTTAATTCTATTTCAAGAAGTTTAGACAAAAAAGATTAAAAACCAATTAATCAATATGCCTAAAAGGACAGACATCTTCGCCCCCACCATCGAGAAGACCAATCAATTGCTTTTGGACATAGAGGCCGAATTCGGCTGGAAGGATAAGAAGCAGGCTTATGCGGCTTTGAAAGCCATTTTGCATTCCTTGAGAGATCGGTTGTCTGTCAATGAAGCTGTCGATCTGGGTTCCCAGCTGCCCATGTTGGTCAGGGGCTTCTATTATGAAGGCTGGAAGCCCGCCAAGGTGCCGGTAAAGATGAATAAGAGCGAATTTTTCCTGTTGGTCATCGACAAGCTCGGCCAACCTTTCGGCACCACGGTCGAAGATCTGATCAGAAGAGTGCTGAAAATCTTGAGCCGATATGTCGCTGAAGGCGAGTTCGAAGACCTTAAATCAACCCTGCCGAAAGACATGAAAGACCTTTTGCCTTGAAGTTAGCTTTAAAAATCCCGGCCTCAAAGGCCGGGATTTTTAATATTAACTTAATAAAGATCTGTTAATGTTCTTTTCGTCATATTTAATTCTTACGATGGATGGAGGGCGGTTAATTTTTATAATTTCTCTGATAGCGCTCGTCTTGGGGTTGGGTCTCTTATATTCAGGATATTTCGAGAGTCGTCCAGGAAAGAAAAAAGAAAAATCACCTTCTCCGGAAGAGAAATTCTTCGAGGAGGTCCTGAGGGTTGACCTGAGCGATCAGGGGCTGGACTTGCTGCCGGCGGAATTGGAGAAATTATCCTCTTTGGCGGAGCTCGATGTCTCCGGGAACAACCTGGTCGGACCCCTGCCGGGCCAGATTCTAAGATTGAAGAGCCTCGTGAAACTCAAGGCCGGCAAGAATAAATTGAGCCTCTTGCCGCCGGAGATCGGGCAGCTCCGCAATCTGGAAGAAGTTGATCTTTCGGAAAATAATCTATCGTTCCTGCCGGAAGAGGCAGGTTCTCTCACCAAGCTGAAGAGCATCTCTTTGGCGGAGAATCTGTTCGAAATTTTTCCCGGCCCTCTCTCAGTCTTGCCCAATCTGGAAGTCATTGATCTGTCCGGGAACCGCTTAAATAAATTGCCTTCCGATCTGACGGGGATGTTGAACCTGAAGAAGTTGGATCTGCGCGGGAACAAGTTCAATGATGAAGAAAGGGAGAGGATAAGGATGAACCTTCCCAAGACAAAAGTCATTTTCAACCTATGATGAAGAAAACCATAATTTTTCTATCCTGCGAATTGATCCTCCTCTTTGCCTTATCCTTTTGGTGGGTTTCCGCCCAGACCGATTATTTCAGCAAGGGCAAAGTCCCCATCCTGCATATCTATGGCGATAAGATCGTTTATACCTCGGACCGTAACTTGGACGTTTACCTCTTGGAGGCCGATTGCCGAAGGCGGGGAGGAAAATTCAACCGTTGCGGGTCCGTCTGCCCTTCCGACGCCGAAGTCTGCCCATCGATCTGCGCTTATACCTGTGAGCTCATTAAAAAATAGATCTTTGAAAAGTTTTAATTCTAACTTCATCTCCTTGCCCTATAATCAGCGACATATTTTTCTTTCTAGAAAAAATTTTTCAAAGGTCGAGGCTTTCCCGGCCCCTAAGGGAAAATGAAAAATAAAACAAAAATTCTTTATTAATCTAATGAATAAAAAAATATGAGTAAAAACAAAAAATTTTTTTCTTTTACCATGGTATTTTTATTGTCTTTCGCCTTCATAGCCGGACAGAGCAGGGCAGAATTGGCGTCCAACACCCAGACCGGGTATAACTCCGAGAATTCAAGCCTCGCTTCTTCCGGTCAGGCCCGAGATATCAGGAATATCAATCTTCAAGATGTCTTTAACGGCAAGACCGGAAAGAGCGTGACCGGCGAGAATAGGAACAGCGGCAACACCGGTGGCGGCACGCTCACGACCGGAAGAGCTTCGTTGGCAGGCGATTTCACCAATGATTTCAATTTTAATGAAATCAGGAATCTGAAAGATCTTAATCCGGTTGTCAGGGCCACCAATGAATGCACCGGCGCCTGCTCGGAAAACGAGGCGGGAGCCACCTCGGAGAATAATACCTGCTTAACCAATAAAAATTATACCGATCTATGCAACGAGTTTGACGGCAAGGCCGTAACTGGCAGGAACAGCATGGATGATAATTCTTGCGGAGGCGCGACTATCGACACCGGGAACGCCATGGTCAGGGCGGTCGAGATGAATTCCGCCAATGAGAACTTGATAAATATGGACACTGGCTGCGGCGATACCTGCGTCTCGGCCGAAAACCAGAATACCGGCTTTGGATCGGACAATAGCGCCCTCGCCTTGGCCCTCAATAAATTAGCCGTCAACAATGACAATAAGGCGGACATCGACAATGATGTCACGGCTAAGGCCAATACCGGTGATAATAGCGCCGATTGCAACAGCGGCGCAGCCAAGATTAAGACCGGTGATGCCAAGACCGATACCACCGTTAAGAATGAAGGTATCAACACCAACGTGGCTGATCTCAGCCTCGATGCCGGCGATACCCGTGTTTCCGCCGAGAACGAATGCACCGGCGCCGAATCATGCAATGAGGCTGAAGCGGCTTTAGTCAACTGCGTGGATGTCTCGAACAAGAACGCGGCCGACATCGATAACAATGTCCATTCGACCGCCAATACCGGCGGTAATTCCGCCAATTTCAACAATAGCTGCCCGACCGGCGAAGAGAATTGCGAATGCGGAGCTTCGGGCTGCACCGAGAATGGAAATTGCGAATGCGGCCAGGGCGATTGTGTCTGCGGAGAATCTAATGGCGCCGTCTGCCCGACCGGCGGTATCACCACCGGCAATGCCAATTCCGATGTCAAAGTCAAAAATCAGGATATCAACACCAATGTGACCAAATTGAACATCGGCGGAGGCGATACCTGCGTCTCGGCCGAAAACCAGAATACCGGCGCCTGCTCTGAAAATCAGACGAG
>JAKAJF010000088.1 GCA_021813875.1 bacterium
GCCGAAAAAAATTTTTTTCTTATCCTTATCAATATTCTTAATTTCTGGCTGCTCATCCGGACTCGCCGCTAAGACCGTCTCGGGAAGCTTAGTTACGCCTCCCCGAGGCGGGTCGGCCGAAGCCGGACCGGCGGCCCCGAATCCCGACAATATGGAAGATTTGATCAGCAAATTTCATGAGGCCGTCTTGAAGACGAGCCTGGGCGATATTACCGTGAAATTTTATAATGAAGACGCGCCCGTAACCGTCAATAATTTCCTGAATTTGGCCAAGGCCGGTTTTTATGACGGCACCCGTTTCCATAGGGTCATCAAAGATTTTATGATCCAGGGCGGCGACCCTAACAGTAAGGATGATGATTGGTCGAACGACGGCCGTGGCGGTCCCGGTTACACCTTCAAAGATGAGATCAACGGCCATAAATTGGTCAGAGGGAGCCTGGCTATGGCCAATGCCGGCCCTGATACCAACGGTTCGCAATTTTTCATCGTCACGGCCGCAGCCACCCCCTGGCTCGACGGCAGACATACCAACTTCGGAGAGGTGGTCGCCGGTATGGATGTCGTCTCGAAGATCGAGGACGTCCAAGTGAACGAGAACGACCACCCTTTGGAAAACGTGACTATCGAAAGCATCGACTTGAAGTGATATGGCCTCGAAGGGATATAAGACAATCAGAGATAAGGTCAGGAAATTGGTGAAAGAGGCTTGCTATTCGCCGACGAACAAATTCAAGAAGACCGCTTGGGACTACCATATCCTCTCGGTCGTGGAATATAGTTTAAAATTGGGCAGGAAATTGAAAGCCGATCCGGAGGTCTTGGAATTGGCGGCTTTGCTCCATGATTATTCCGGCATCTTGGATATCGATCTCTATAAAGATCACCACGCTCATAGCGCCAGGCTGGCGGAAGAGATCCTGAGCCGGTTGGATTATCCCGAAGAGAAGACAAGGTCGATCCAGAAAGCCATCTTTAACCATCGAGGCAGCTTGAAATTGAAAAGGCGAAGCTTGGAGGAGAAGATCCTGGCTTCCGCCGACGCCATGACTCACATCACCGAACTGGCCGATATGTTCTATCTGGCCTATAAGGTCCATGGTTATGAGACTAGAGAGGGGGCGGAGTGGCTGAAGAAGAAGTTGGAAAGGAGCTGGAAGAAAATCATGAAGGAGGGCAGAGAACTGGTCAAGGATGATTACAAAGCCGCCCTGAAGATCATCGCCAGGACCCAGAAGATTTAAGCGAGGGCTTATAGTTAAACGGTATAACAGGGCATTCGCATTGCTCAGTTCCGGGTTCAATTCCCGGTAAGTCCACATAAATATAAGAGTTGCGGAGAGAGTTCCTTGTCCGTCCTTGACATTTTTCAAAGTCATATGAAAATTATTTTAAAATGGCTAATTTTGGCCACATCTATCTTAATCGCCGCTCGTATCATGCCCGGAGTAGCGGTGAGCGGCGTCTGGGCCGCTCTTTGGCTTGCAATTTTCCTCTCAATTGTTAATATTCTTTTAAAGCCCTTATTGATCCTGATTACCTTGCCGATCAATATCCTGACCCTGGGGCTTTTTACTTTTGTCATCAATGCCCTTCTTGTCTTATTGTCGGCTTCGGTCATCAAGGGGTTTTATGTCGGTGGATTCTTGTCGGCCTTAGGTTTCAGCATCCTGCTTTCGATCATTAGCTACTTGTTAAATAAGCTTATCAGATAAATTTTCGGGCTGTGGTATAACGGAATTACGCACGCTTCGGGTGCGTGTAATCCGGGTTCAATTCCCGGCAGCCCGACAAAGAAATTTCGCTCTTGACGGTCTTTAGAAAATAATTACAATAAAGAAAATTTATTAAATTCTTAAAGATGAAAAAAATTTTCTTTATTTTGTCCTTATTATTTTTATTTCCTTCCTTCGTGGGTGCCCAGGGGCTCGGACATAAATTATCCGGCCGGATCTTAATCGATGTACAGAAGCATGGCGAAGCTTGGTATGTCGATCCGGCCGACGGACGGCGCTATTACCTGGGCCGTCCGGCCGACGCCTTCCGGATCATGCGCCAGCTTGGCCTCGGAATTTCCGAGGCTGATTTCCGGGAGATCGCCGCGGCTGGCAGCCCCGCCCTGGGAGATGGGCGGCTGGCGAGGAGACTATCTGGCAGGATCATCCTTGAGGTCCAAAAGCACGGCGAAGCTTGGTATGTCGATCCTCTGGATCTGAAAAGATATTACTTGGGCCGTCCGGCCGACGCCTTCCGGATCATGCGCCAGTTCGGCCTCGGGATAAGCTCGGCCGATCTGGCGACCATCAAGAAGGCTCTCCACGACGATCTCCCTTACGCGAGGTATCGGCGGGAAGCCGTCAGGACGCCGGAAGGCGTCTTTCAGGCGGACGTGGTCGAGATCGATCTGAATAACCCTGATTTGAGAATCATCACTGAGACAGCTGCTGATTATAATTGCAAGAACAACTGTCCGGTCAGGCCCCTTTCGCAATATGTGGCTGAAAATGGCGGCTTTGCCGCCTTGAACGGCACTTATTTCAATATCAGCGATCCCGCCCAGAAGAATTATTATTTTTTCCCCGTCTATGATTCCAATACCGGCGTTTTCATCAATGAAGATCAGTTGAAGTGGTGGACGACCGGACCTGTCATGGCTTTCGACCAGAATAACCGGGTCTATTATTTCAAAGATAGCCGTGAGTTCAAAAGTGTGGCCGATTTTGAAAGCCGGTACGGAGTC
>JAKAJF010000015.1 GCA_021813875.1 bacterium
GCGCGACGCCGACTTGGCCAGGCCCAATGATAACGCCGCAGTGACAGTCATCGCTTACGGCTTAAGGCCGGGGGATCGGAACCTGGATTCCGAGAAAGCCGCTATCAATATCTTTAGAGGAATTTATAGACACAACCCTGTTTCTGCTTTGGCCTGGGACATCGTCAGGGCTATCGCTTATTCAGGGGCGAAAAGATAAGATAAAAAACAGTATAATAAAACAGAGAAAAAATCTCTGTTTTATTTTTGAGAATCTTGTTAATTAAATTTAAAATATTTATTTAAAATTAAAAAATAGCTCATTTTGATTCTAATTCAATAGCGGAGGGAATGTGGATAAGAAGCTCACAAAGAAAGAGACGGCTGCTCAAAATTTGTTCATTGAAAAACTTGATATCAAGAAAAGGAAAACCAGTAAATCCATAGTCATAGCCATCATCGGCCTCGTCGGATCGGGGAAGAGTTCGGTGGCTTTAGAACTTGGGGAGCTTATCGGGGCCACGATCATTGAAAGCGACAGCGTTCGGATTGAACTTCGTAAGCAAGGTGAGAGTTATGAAAAATCAAGAATTATCGTTGAAAATGCGACTGCGAAAGTTATAAAGCGAGGAGGAAACGTGGTTGTCGATTCAGATTTTGTAGATAAGAAAAAACGGGAAGATATTTGTAAGCGAATGTTAAAGGTGGGCGCTTCTATCTTTTTTATCAGGGTCTATTGCGACATGATATAATGATCGGACGCATGATCACCGCTGATTATCACAACTATCAAGATGATTTTTTTGGAGGAGCGTCCTCCGGCTGGAAGGGAAGCGGGCGGTCTAAGGGAGCGGCAGTAAAGATCCGGGAGATGTGGCGCCGCACCCCCAATCATTACAAGTGGATCAAGGAAAATGGAGGCAAATGGATACTTAGAAAATTACCCATCTCTTTCTTGTCGGAGATTGATACGACAGATCTAAAAACTTGGAAAAAAGAAATCAGGAGGACTGTCGCGCAGTTGCTTTATGAAAAATAAAACAGAGGCTTTTGTTCCTCTGTCTTTTTTTATTTTTTCAAAGCGTCTTTCAGGGTTTTGCCGGTCTTGAACTTGGCCACCCTGACCTCGGGAATCTGGATGCGTTCGCTCGGGTTCTGGGGGTTGACCCCGCCGCGGGCGTGGCGCGTCTTGGACATGAAAGTCCCGAAGCCGGCCAGAGTCACTTCGTTGCCCGCCTTTAATTCGTCGATAATTATTTTAATCATGGATTCGACCATGTCTTCAGCCTGTTTCCTGGTGACGCTCGCCTCGGCGGCGATCCTTTCGATTAAAGAAGCTTTATTCATAATTTTAAAGGCGGCCCTGCGGGTCCGCCGCGTTAATATATTAAATTTACCAATTTTTTTTGTTCAGGCCTTTGGCGGCGGCTTCCACCTGGGCTTCCTGTTTCGACGAACCCTTGCCCCGAGCCACCAGTTCTTCGCCGACATATAGCCCGACTTCGAAAATTTTGGCGTGGTCCGGGCCGTATTCGTTCAGGACTTTGTAATGGGGAGTGACTCCTATCTTTTCCTGGGCCTTTTCCTGGAATTTCGATTTCGGATCCTGATAGAGATGGTTAGACAGGATATGGTCGAGCCTGACTAGAACCTTGGTCTCGATGAAGGCTTTGGCTGCCTCGAGACCAAGGTCGAGATAGATGGCCCCGATGAGCGCTTCCATGGCGTTGGCCAGGATATATTGTCTGGCCTTGGTGTTCTTATCTTTGGCTTCGCCTTTGGAAAGATAAAGGAAATCCTCGATACCGATCTCTCCGGCGACATCGGCAAGCATCTTGGAATTGACCAGGCTCGCCCGCCAATTGGTCAGATCGCCCTCGGGCGTCTCGGGGAAGCGGCGGAAAAGCTCTTCGGTGACGATGATTTCCAATACAGCGTCACCTAAGAATTCCAACCTCTCATTATGGGGCAGACCGAAGTCGGGATGCTCATTGAGATAGGAACGGTGGACCACCGCCTGTTTCAAGAGGTCCTTATTTTTGAATTTTACGGCTATCTTTTTTTCAAGAGCGGCAAAATCTTTCATCTTTTTTAGTTAGCTACGGCTTCGTTTTGTTTCTCTTCCTCCTTCTCTATGTCCTTATAGATCGCTCCCAGGACACCATTGACGAACTTTCCGGAAGAGGCCCCGCCGAAGGTTTTGGCAATCTCAATAGCTTCATTGATGGCGACCTTGGCCGGAATCTCGCTGTCCAAGATTAGTTCGTAGACGCCGATCCTCAAGATATTGCGGTCGACTATGGTTATCTGATCGAGCGGCCATTCAGTCGCGTACTTTATAATGTATCTATCGATTTCTGTCAAATTTTTGACCACTCCGAAGACTAAATTCTCCACGAATTCGACATTGTTGAAATCGGGCGCGAACATCCCGAAGACGCCTTTGATGACTTGGGGCAGGTTTTCTTCCCGCTTGCCGTTGAAGTCCCAAAGGAAAAGGGCCTGCATGGCCAAGGTGCGTGCTAAATGGCGGTTAGACATCTAATTATTTTTTAGCTTTGGCGGTTTTAGATTTGACCTTCAGCGATTCCTTGCCCTTGTAATTTCCACAGAAGCTGCAAGCGGTATGGGCCGGGACGGCCTTCTTGCATTTCGAGCAGGTGACCAATTGGACTTTGGTAAGAGCGGCATGGGCGCGATTGCGTCTTGCCTTGCTTCTTGATCTTCTCTTTGGTGGTACTGGCATAAAATTATTTAAGGGCGGATGCCCTTGGATTAAAATTTAATATTTATTTAATCTTAGTATACTTTGAGAAAATGATTTGGTCAAGAATTTATTTTATCAGCATGGCGTCGCCGTAACTGAAAAAGCGGTATTTTCCCCTGATGGCCGACCGGTAGGCGCGTCCGATCCGATCCTGTCCGGCCAGGGCGGCGACCAGCATGAGCAGGGTGGATTTGGGCAGGTGGAAGTTGGTGACCAGGGCGTCGACGGCCCGGAAGCTATAGGGTGGATGGATGAAGATATCCGTCCAGCCGGCGAAGCCTCCGGCTTTCTTATCCAGTCTCCGAGCGAAGGCGCTCTCCAGGACTCGGACGGAAGTAGTGCCGACGGCCATGACCTTATGTCCCTCCTTCTTGGCCTTCAGGATCCGGGCCATAGTCTTACCGCTCATCTCCGCCCATTCGGAATGCATCTTATGGTCTTCGATCCTCTCCGTCTTGACCGGCGCGAAGGTGCCTAAACCCACATGCAGAGTCACGTATTCGATAAGAATTTTTTTAGCTTTCAATCTTTTTAATAAAGCAGGGGTGAAGTGGAGCCCGGCGGTCGGGGCGGCGGCCGAGCCTAATTTTTTCTCATCGGCGTAGACGGTCTGATAGCGGCCCTTGTCGGCGGCCAGGGTTTGTTTGGCCCTTCTTTTTATATAAGGCGGCAAGGGGACCTGTCCGACCCGTTTGATGAGCGTCATCAAGCTTCGGCCCCTCTTGTTGAAGCTGATTTCCCAGGTGCCGTCCTGATTATTCGCAAGAATCTTTCCTCTTAAGCCTGATCCGAAATCCAGCTCCAGGCCCTCGCGGCCGCCCCGGCCGCCCACCAGGCAGCGCCAAGCCTCTCCTCGTCTCGGAATCCGGAAAGATAATCTTGAAAGGAGAAAGATTTCCAGTTTGCCGCCGGTCTCTTTTTTCTTTCCGAGGAGGCGGGCCGGGAAAACTTTGGAATTATTGAGGACCAAGACATCGCCGGCTTCGAGGTAATCGATGAGATCGTAAAAATATCTATGCTTCAAGGGTCCTTTATTCCTGTCCAAAACCAAAAGCCGCGAATGGTCTCGCGGGCTGGTTGGTTTTTGAGCGATTAAATTTTTTGGCAGCTTAAAATCGAAATCCGTTACCTTCATACTTGTCCTTCCCTGGCCTTGCTGGCCAGGCCCATTATGATGTTCTTGACGCCTTCGGGGTCGGCGACTTGCTGGAATTCAAAGTCTTCAATTTCGGCGGCCGTCTGGACTTTGACGTCGCCGAATTTGAAAATGGTCGCCCAGAGGCCTTGGATGTCGCTTTCGATATCCTGGACACGGTTCAGGGTCAGTTCGTTGACTTTACGCGAAAAAAAACCTTCCTGGCTGACGTCAATGATCCTGACAGAGGTAATTATCCATATATCGAGATAATAGTCAAGGAAGGAAAAGAAGAAGAAGAGCCAGATGAAGAGATAGTAGCCGCTGCCAGCCAGGATGATTAGGGGATAGGAGACCGGTCCGTCCAAAAGGATCGGATAGACCGAGGCCATGGCCAGGAAGAAGCCGAGCGGCAGGGCGGCCAGAAGGATAAAGAAAAGGATCCTCTTGAAGAAGATGAAAAAATCGCGTCTCAGGACTTTGACGACTTTTTCTCCGGGGAGCGCGTTCGGCAGACGGTTCAAGGAAAGCATATTATTTATAAGTCACCGGAAAGGGCGTGTTTACGTTGAGCAGGCCCTGGAAGGGAGAAACTTCCGTGTTCCAGTCGACTTGAGCTATGTAATTATAGGAAACCGACAAAAGGATGATGGCGCCGCCGATGAAGACGAAGGTGCCGAAGAAGGTGAAGAAATTAGGGAAGCCGAATTTAATGATGTGGTAAAGGGCGATCAGGCCGAAGACGCCCCAGAAGAAGAGGAAGACGAGATAAGCAAAGAGGAAATAATAGATTGGGAAGCTCATATGTTTAAATTAATTTATCTTGCGACTTTTTGCGGCCTAAGTGTTCGTAGGCGCTCGCCGTAGCCACCCTTCCCCGGGGGCTCCTGTCCAAAAAGCCCAGGCGCATCAGGTAGGGCTCGTAGATATCTTCGATGGTGGACATGTCTTCGCCGGTGGCGGCCGCGATGGTATTAAGGCCGACCGGACCGCCCTGGAACTTGTCGATGATAGTCTCGAGAATCTTGCGGTCGATCCAATCGAGACCGAGCTCATCGACCTCGAGCATCTCGAGCGCCGCCCGGCAATGGACATCATTGATCAGGCCGCCGCTTTTGACCTCGCAATAATCACGGACCCTTTTTAAGAGGCGGTTGGCGATCCTCGGGGTGCGGCGCGAACGGCGGGCGATCTCCTCGGCGGATGTTTCTTTAAGGTCTATGTTCAAGATGCTGGCGCTCCGGCGGATGATCTTCTCGATATCTTCATGCTCATAAAAATTAAGGTGGTAGGTGATGCCGAAACGGTCGCGCAGGGGCGCTGACAAGAGGCTGACTTTGGTGGTGGCGCCGACGATGGTGAAGCGGGGCAGGTCGATCCTTAAGGTGCGCGCCGACGGCCCCTTGCCGATAATAATGTCCAGGGCGTAGTCTTCCATGGCCGGATAAAGGATTTCCTCGATGGTCTTGTTCAAGCGATGGATCTCGTCGATGAAGAGGATGTCACCCTCGCCCAAGTTGGTCAGGATGGCGGCCAGGTCGCCGCTCTTCTCGATGGCCGGGCCGGAGGTGATCCGGATGTTGGCCCCCAGTTCGTTGGCGATGACGTTGGCCAGGGTGGTCTTGCCCAATCCAGGAGCGCCGTAAAGAAGGACGTGCTCGATCGGCTCTTCCCGCTTCTGGGCGGCCTGGAGGAAAATATCCAGGTTTTCCTTGATCTTCTCCTGGCCGACATATTCTTTGAGTCTTTTTGGCCTCAAAGAGAGGTCCAGTCCCGGATCGTCGGTCGATTCTTCGGGAGCGATGATGCGGTTGTCCTTGGCTTCTTTCATACTCTTATTTTATCTTTAGCCGGCCGATTTGGCAAATAAAAAAGAGCGAAAAGCTCCAAATCAATTTAAAAAATAAAAATCCTTCCTAAGAAAGGAAAGATTTTTTTTGCCCTAAAGGAAGGGAATGGTCGGGATGGGAGGATTTGAACCTCCGGCCAACGGGGTTATACAAAACCCGCTGCGCTACCAGGCTGCGCTACACCCCGACTTTAAAGGAGCATTTAGAACAATTTGCCTCCCAAAGGGACTTCTTTGGCCGGCGTTACCAAAACTACGTCGCCATTTTCATCAGGCAGGCCTAAAGTCAGGCTTTCAGATATAAAAGGGCCGATTTGTTTGGGCGCGAAATTAACCACGCCGATAACTTGCTTTCCGATCAATTCTTCTTTGCGGTATAATCTCGTAATTTGGGCGGACGATTTTTTTATTCCGATTTCCGGGCCGAAATCGATCACTAATTTATAAGCGGGCTTGCGGGCTTCCGGAAAGTCTTCGACTTTGATTATCTTTCCTACCTTGATATCAACTTTGGCAAAATCTTCGTAAGTGATCATAAAATTTAATTTAGTAAACAAAAAACCTCGTCTCTGCCAAGCCTAAAAAGACTTAGCAAGGACGAGGATTCTCGTGGTACCACCTTGCCTTTAATTAAAATATCACTATTTTAATCCTTGTTGGCTGACCTTTATCAGCCTCCCTTTTTACGGTCGGGATTTCCGTCGCTACTCATCGTAGGCAGCTCCCGGGCGGGTTCTCCGCTAAGGGCGGATACTGTTCCCGTTCATCGCTTTATATCAAAAGCATAGCACGGCCGAGAGAATTGTCAAATAAAAAAGGCGAGTTTTTTCTCGCCTTTGCGATTCAATCTTCCCCTTTTACGAGTCCCGGTTCGACGATCCAGGGGCAGGCGTCATGGATTTTTTTCCAGAGCTTCCGGAAGTCGAGCGCGTATTCGACCGTCTTGACCGGAATGTTCCAGAGCCAGAGGCCGACGGCCTTGATCAATCGGCCGAGGGCTTTGAGGAAGATCCAGAGAGGAATAAGGACGGAAAAGGCCCTGATCAACTTCTGCTTCCTTTTTTCCCGTAGGACCTCTTTGCATCTTTCCTGCCAGTAGACGTTGATAAGAGCGCTTTTGAAGTTGCCCTTACCCTCCACGATCCAGGCCAGGACCTCTGCCCGGGTTTCGCTCCTTCTTTCTTTTTGCCTCCAATCCCGGAATTCCTTGCTGCCGGTCAGGGTTCTTAAATAGTCAAGCATTGCTCCGTTTGCGGAAGGCAGAAGCACGTCGGTGCCCCAGAACAATTCTTTTTTCCCGTCGAAGAATCTTTCCAGGACGCACATGCTGTTCCATAAGACTTGTTCCTTTTGTCCGTCTTCCAGTTCTCTCAACCAAGGGTTTTTATAAAGCTTTCGCCAACCGAACTTGTTGCCGCCGCTCAAATGCTTCTCGTTGAAATTGGCAGCCAGCTTGGCGAAACTCGCCATCGTCTTGGTCCGGAGCCTCCGCCCTATGAAAAAGAGGGCTAGGCCTATGAGGACGATCCAAGACATCGTCCAATTGCCGGCCTGGCCGGCGGACCCGGAAGCGGATCTGGCAGTACCGAACAGGTATAGGATGGGGACGGCTATCAGGCTGATCAGGGTCAGGGCCAGACTGGCCTTGGCGAACCAATCGATCAGCTTCTCGGCTAATCGGCTCGAAAAGACCTTTTCTAAATACCGGTCGGAGTAAAGCACCAGGAGGGCGAGGCCGGCTACCGCCGCGCTGCCGGCCAAGAACGGCCAGACGATCAGCCAGGCTTTCCAGAGCCAATGCGGCAGGCGTGACAGCGACCAACCGATCCAGAAGAAGCCCTTGGCAGCCCAAGCGGCCAAGAACGGGTAGGCGGCCAGCAGACCGTCGGCGCCGAGACAGATGACTCCTAAGAGTATCAAGCCGCGCCAGAAAGGGTGAAAATCTTTGAACTTTCCTGAGCGGTCGCCCTCGCCATAGGCGATCTTACAGCCCACGAAGAGTCCGAAAGTCAGGAGGGCAACGATCAGCCAAGGATGAACCCAGAGCCAATACGCTGAGTTCCGGAGCCATTCCGAGACTACCATGAACGCCTTACTCAGAAACGCAATGACGGCCGCCCGATGCCTAAAAATCCAGATGGAGCCTTTTATTCCATAGAATAAGGCGAAAAATACGCCCGAAGCTGCGGCAGCGACAAATAGGGCAGTCAAGGCGGCTTTTCCTATATCTCTCCCCTGGGTCTTTAGGCTTTTCGAAAATTCATCGGTAAGGACATATTTGCCGAGAGCCGTGAATAGGAGCTTGAAGACGGCCGCTGATAGCCAGAGCGGGGTCAAAAAACCGAAGGCAGCCGTGATACTGAGCGTCCACCAGGAAGGGTGGCCGGACTGGAGAGCCACAATGAGGCTCGTAGCGGCGACGGGTGAGACGATCCAGAACCAGGCATGGACGATGAAGGTCCACCAGAAGCCGGGGCAGATCGCCTTCTTGAGCTTGACGACGCGATTAGGGAACCAGACGTAGTTGCTCCTCGCTTTCACGTAAAGCCAGTCATAAGAGCTGTCCTCGTTGACCACAAAGTCCTCGTGAGAGCGGTTCTTTTCGGAAAAGAATTTGCCCTCTTCCGGGTTTTGGCTGTCATCGTCGGGGCCTTTGGGGTAGCGGTTGAAGCCGAAGCCCAGGCCCAAGAGGTTGCGGACGAAGCTGCCTTTGCGGCCGTAACGGCGCTCGAAATCGAGGGGCTCGGAAAGTAGGGATGCGACCGTAATCTTGTTCCGCCATCTCACGAACCGGCTGAAGACGCGCGGCACCATGCCCTTGATGAAGAGGTCGTGGTAATTATTGATGATGGCATCCCATTCCTCTCCCTCGAATTCGAGCCGGCGCAGGCAGGATTCGAAGCTCATGAAATCGATGTTGTGGGCGGTAAGCAGTTTGCGCCAGAGGCTGGTGGGCAGGGATTCGATCACGGCGACGAGCACCAGGTAAGGATTTCCGTCTGGGAAGAATCCCTTTAAGAATTCTCTTCTGGCCTCCAGGCCGGCGGACCCCAGGAATTTTTGGATAAAAATCCACAAGGTAACCGCTTCCTGGATGGCTTTGGCCCTTTTTCCGTCGAGGTATTGCCCTTTTAACCTTGCCCTCTTCTCTTCCTTGAACTTCTCCCACTGTTCTATCGTATTCATTTTTCTCCCTTTCTCCCCGTAACGGGGCAAGCAATGGTTGTTTTGTAAAAAGATCGCTTCTTTTAAAGCAAAAAGAAGATTTTTTATTCTATAATAAAAAGGGTCTTTCGTCAATCTTGATTGACTTCCGTCGAGAAATATTGTAAACTTTAACAAAATTTAATTTTGAATTAAATGAACGTCACCGAGTTGGCCAGAATCTTAAGAATCACTCCGCAGGAGCTGCGCGACATCCTTCCGCAGCTCGGTTTTGATATTGGCCAGAAAGCCATCAAGATCGATGACCGCACCGCTAACCGCATCATCAAGGAGTGGCCGGACCTGATCAGGCAGTATCGGGCCAGGAAGGCCGGCAACGAGGCACGCGCTGAAGAACGCGGCCAGGCCGGCGTCAAGAAAGAGATCCGGATCCCTTCTGTCATCACGGTCAAAGATTTTGCCGCCCTGACCAATCTGCCGGTCAGCAAGATCTTGGCCGAGCTCATGAAGAACGGCATCTTCTCTTCCTTGAACGAGAAGATCGATTTCGACACCGCTTGGTTGGTCGGCTCCAATCTGGGGCTTGAGGTCAAGCTGGATGAAGCCTTGGAAAAAGAGGGCGGCGAAGAAGAAAATAAATTGAAGCAGATCTTAGAGCGGGAAGAAAAAGAAAGTTTGCTGCCCCGTCCGCCGGTGATCGTGGTCATGGGTCACGTCGATCACGGCAAGACCAAATTGCTCGATGCTATCCGCAGCTCCAACGTCGTCGCCGGAGAAGCCGGCGGCATCACCCAGCACATCGGCGCTTACCAGATTGAACGTAAGAATAAGAAGATCACCTTCATCGATACTCCCGGCCACGAAGCCTTCACGGCCATGCGCAGCCGCGGCGCCAAGGTCGCCGACGTAGCCATCTTGGTGGTGGCCGCCGATGACGGCGTCAAGCCGCAGACGGTCGAGGCTTTCTCCATCATCAAAGCGGCCAAGATCCCCTATCTCGTGGCCATGAACAAGATCGATAAGCCAGAAGCCAATCTCGACAAGACCAAGCAGGAACTTTCCAACCAGTTAGGCATCATCCCTGAAGACTGGGGGGGTAAGACCATCTGCGTGCCTATCTCGGCCAAGGACAACGTCGGCATCGATGAGCTCTTGGACATGGTACTTCTGACGGCCGATGTCGAAGCCGAAAGCATCAAGGCCAATCCGGCGGCTCAGGCGAGCGGCACGGTCATCGAATCTCATATCAATAAGGGCGAAGGTCCGGTGGCGACCATCCTGATCCAGAACGGCACCATGCGCGTCGGCGATCAGCTGACCTTCAATAACCAGATCTACGGCAAAGTCAGGGCCCTGAAGAACTATAAGGGTGAAAACATCGAGGCGGCCACGCCTTCGACTCCGGCCAGGATCATCGGTCTAAAGCTGGCGCCGGCGGTCGGAGACGTGCTTGAAGTCGGCGAAGGCGAGAAGATGAAAGGCAAGCAATTCAAGGCTCCGGATCTGGGGTTGAAGCCCGAAAAGTCCGAATCGGAAGAGGCCAATCTCAAAAAGATCAATCTTCTGATCAAGAGCGATGTTTTGGGTTCGGCCGAAGCCATCGACGAATCTTTGGCCAAGATCAATACCCCGGAAGTCAAAGCTAATATCGTCTATAAAGGTTTAGGCAATGTCACTGACGGCGATATCGTCCGTGCCGAAGCGACCGGCAGCCAGGTTATCGGTTTTAACGTCAAGATTCCGCCGCAGGTCGAAGAGCTGGCCCGAGAGAAGGATGTCCCGCTCAAGACTTATAACGTCATCTATCATCTGATTAACGATATCAAGGAAGAGATGCAGGCTTTGATCGAACCGGAGATCAAGCGGGTCGATCTCGGACGGCTGAAAGTCCTGGCCATCTTCCGTACCGAAGCCGGGGGCCAGATCATCGGCGGCAAGGTCATCGAGGGAGCGGTCGAAGAAAATTCCTTCATCGAAGTCCTGAAAGATAAGGAGCTAAAGGCCCAGGGCAGATTGGTCCGCCTGCAATCGGGCAAGCAGGATATCAAGCGGGTCGAAACCGGACAGGAATGCGGGCTTCAATATGAAGGCCGGCCGGCGATCGAGGTCGGAGACATCTTGCAGTTCTATAAGGAAGAAAAAATCATCAAGAAATTATAGATTTCCAGCCCCCTTGAAAAGGGGGCTTAAAAATATGTCGCGCCATATCGAACAAGTCAATGAGCTTCTGAAGGAAAAATTGGCCCATCTGATCAGCAAAGAGATTCCCTTAGAGAACGGCTTGATCACGGTCGTCTATGTCGACACCTCTCCCGATCTTAAATACGCCAAAGTGGCCGTTTCCGTCCTGCCTGAAAATGTGGCCGGTACCGCTCTGGAGAAACTGAAGAAGCATGGTTCTCTATTTTCGCAAGCCATCAAGAAGGAGACCCGCCTGCGGCAGATTCCCAGGTTCCATTGGGTGATCGACACCACCGAGAAGGAAGCCGCCGAGATCGAGGAGGTCTTCAGAAAGATAAAAGAAGAAAAATAAGTTTTCATAACCAGAGAAAGGAGGAATGGGAGATGTCAGATTTATCAGGAGGGAATCTTTTTTTGGCCGGACCGGGATGCCGTCCGGAGGGTTGCGGCATCATGTATTATGTCTGTATCGGCCAGGAACATCATCTGATCGGCTTCAACCCGGAAGAAAAGGAAATCTTCCTCATATAGAAGTTGGGGCCTTGCGACGGGGTCGGATGCAAAAAGAGGAAAGATACTTTGCCGAAGATGGTTATTGAAGCCCTGGGAGGGCTTGAAGTAAAGAGCTGAAAGCAGCTCTTTTATTTTAAAAAAAGAGCGCCTTTTCTAAGAAGAAAAGACGCCCGAAAGTTTAAAGGAGCGGCGCTCCGTTCAAGAGGACTCGGACAGAACCGTCCGGGTTTAAGAAGATGTCCAGGTAACCGCCGACCACCCCTACCTTCTTATCCTTGAAGGCGAAGACGATCCGGTGCCAGGTCCCGTAATCGGCCATGCCTTCGACGACCTGGCCGGAACCTTCGGTCAGATTATAAATCTTGACCGTCAGGAGGAAATCCTGGCCATCCCTATGGAACCCGAGGATTCCGGCGCCCGGGATATCCGGTTCGCGCCTGAGCGTGTCGGTGGCCCGCAGATACTCGATCTTCTCCCGCCTCTTCGGATAAACCCGGCTATAGACCGAGGCGGAAAACTCGGGCGACTTGAGCAGGTCGTCAACGACCTTGGGCGACACGAATTTCGAGAAGGTCTGCTTGATGAACCGCTTTTCGCGCTGCTCGGTGAGAACCCGGTATACGACCACGAGGGTGAATGTGAGGCCGACCTGAATAACCGGGGTTGAAAACGCGGCCATGTAGCTGAACATGTCAAATATAACGTATGATCCCACCATGTAGGCTATCGCCATTACCATGGTGACCACGAAAGAGGCGACAATGGAAACGCGCGGGACGATAAAACCCATGATGAGCGCGATGACGAGCATGACGATGAGGTTTTCGGTATCATTGAACTTGATGAGGAAATTCTGGTTCAGGATGGTGTTGAGGACGTTCGCGTGGTGCTCG
>JAKAJF010000016.1 GCA_021813875.1 bacterium
TGGATGGGAGCCGTTAAGAAGACCTTTTTCCCCCTCATTCTTTTGGACGCTATTTGGTTGAGGAAGGAGACGAATACCAGCATGACGATCGAACCGATGATAGGCAGGATCAGGGTGGTGTTGGTGAGCATAGCGATGATGCCCAAAGTCACCCCCAAGCTCATGGAGCCTGTGTCCCCCATGAAGAAACGCGCCGGGTTGATATTGAACCAGAGGAACGCCAAAAGCGCCCCGACGATGACGCCGCAGAAAGTGGCCAGGTCATATTTGCCCATGGAAAAAGCGATCACGGCATAAGCACCGAAGGACGACAGGAGCACTCCCCCGGCCAGGCCGTCCAGGCCGTCGGTCTCATTGACGGAAAAAGAAGTGCTGACGATGACGAAGATGAAGATAAAGATGTACCACCAGCCGACCTTAAAATCGTTGATGAATGGCACGTGGAAAAAATCCCAACCGAGCTTGAAATAGAACCACCAAGCCCCGACGATGGCGATCAAGGTATAGATCAACAGCCGGTGTCTGACCCTCAGGCCTCCGCCCGTGCCGCGGACATCCAGCCAGTCGTCGAAGAGGCCGACCAGAGCGGTCGCCACCAGAGCGCCCAGAGGCAGTAGGGTCTCGGTGCGCGATAAGAAGTTGAGCTTTTGCAAGAGCGGCCAGGGCAGGAATTTGGCCAGGTAGAAAAAAAGCAGGGAAAAGATAAAGACGGTCACCCAGACCAGGAGCCCACCCATGGTCGGGGTTCCGGCCTTATGGGCATGCATACTGGTGAAGACCGGGGTATCTCCGTTGCTCCTTATCTGCTTTCCCAACCGGTGTTTATAGAGAAAATTGGTCAACAAAGGCGTCCAACCTATGGTAAAGAGGAAGGCCAGACCCGTAAAAAACAAAACTTTGATGATGTAAAATTCCATTTAGTAAAAATTGATCAAAGCTATGGAAGCCGTGCCTAAAAGCAGAATCAGATTGGCGAAGATGCCGCCGCCCAGAAGGACATGGGCCAAAAATCGGTTCTTCTTGAAGACGAAGGAGACCAGGATAAAATTGATGATGATCAGGGCGGAGCCGAGCAGGGGTATCATGTAGATCTGGCCGGCCGCTCCGATCAGATTGACGCCGAAGTCGATGTTATAATGGAGGACCACCAGATCCTGG
Source organism: bacterium (assembly GCA_021813875.1). Classification (GTDB taxonomy): domain Bacteria; phylum Patescibacteriota; class Patescibacteriia; order Patescibacteriales; family JAKAJF01; genus JAKAJF01. The sequence continues at coordinate 1,159 of JAKAJF010000016.1, forward strand.
CTCGCTTGGGCGTTCATCCTATAGGCCGCCAGCCAGTCGAGCAGGTTCAGGCCGACCAGGGCGGCGGCATAGATCCTAATTCCCGAAGAGTCGAAGAGATGGGAAACGGCTGCCCATAATTTCTCCCGGCCTTCATAGACATAAGTTAAGAATTTAGAAATATCAACCATATTTCCACTTTAACATACCTCTTTCGAAAATAAAAGATAAAATTTTCCCAGTTCCGGCCTTTTATGTTATAATAAAACCACCAAGGGAATTTGAGGATGATTCCCCTATTCTTATGTTCACCAACGAACAGACAAAAAAAATCTTGGAGAAAGCCGGTATCCTGGCCGGGCGGGATTTCGACGAGCAGCTCAAGAACGCCGCCGAAGAAGGCAAATCGATCGAAGATTATTTGATCGAGAAGAAAGTCCTGACTTCCTCGAGCCTTTACGAGGCCGCCGCCGCTTATTTCAACGTGCCCTTCATCAGCCTCAAGGACCAGACCATCAGGAAAGATATCCTCTTGAGCATCCCCGAGCCCTTGGCGGCCACCCACAACCTGATCGCCTTCGATTCCGACGACAAAGAGATCAAGATCGCCGTCACCGATCCCGAAGACTTGGAAATCTTCGAATTCATCAAGAAAAAGACCGGCCTTGAGCCCAAAATCAACCTGACCACGCCGGAAAGCATCAAGGAAACTTTGAAGCAATATCATAAGACTCTGAAGGCCGAATTGAACTATCTTTCAGGCGACAACGAGCAGAAAGGCGAAACCATGGCCGGCGGCGGCGAAGATCTGAAAAAATTGGCCGAAGACCTGCCGGTCGTCAGGATCGTCGACACCCTCCTGGAATATGCCATTTTCGAAGACGCGAGCGACATCCACATCGAGCCGGAAGAGAAGGATATCGTCGTCCGCTACCGCATCGACGGCATCCTGCATAATGTCATGGTCCTGCCCAAGTCGGCCCAACTCGGCATCATCGCCCGCATCAAGATCCTGGCCAACCTGAAGGTGGACGAACACCGCCTCCCTCAGGACGGCCGCTTCAAGATCACCAAGGATGAATATAAGGTCTCTTTCCGTGTCTCCATCATCCCGACTTTCGACGGCGAAAAGATCGTCATGCGCCTCTTGAACGAAAGGGCGCAGATCCTGACCCTGGAGCAGCTCGGCTTCCAGCCCAAGAGCTTCGAGATGGTCAAAAGAAACATCTCCAAGCCGCACGGCATGATCCTGGTCACCGGCCCGACCGGTTCCGGCAAAACTACCACCCTCTATACGGTTTTAAATATCTTGAACACTCCCAAAGTCAATATCTCCACCATCGAAGATCCGATCGAATACCGGATGCCCCATATCAACCAGTCACAGGTCAGCCCCAAGATAGGCTACACTTTCGCCATGGGTCTGCGCGCCTTCCTCCGCCAGGATCCCGACATCATCATGGTCGGCGAGATCCGCGACGAAGAGACGGCCGAGATCGCCGTCCACGCGGCCATGACCGGCCATCTGGTGCTCTCGACCCTCCATACTAATGACGCCGTCACCACTCTGCCCCGCCTCTCGGAGATGGGCATCCCCTCTTTCCTGATCGCTTCGACCACCAACATCATCATTGCCCAGCGTCTGGTCAGGAAGATCTGCACCAATTGCATCCAAAGCTATAAACTCGACAAACAGACCGTCGAAGAATTGACCCAGCAGCTCGACATTCCCCGTATCTTGAATAAATTAGAAAAAGAGAAGATCATCGCCGACGCGGAAAAAGGTCTGGAATCCCTGCTCTTCTACCGGGGCAAGGGCTGCAAGCGCTGCAACAACCAGGGCTACAAAGGCAGAATCGGCATCTACGAAACCTTGGAGATCGATGAGAAGATCTCCGAACTGATCCTGCAAAAAGCGCCGATAAACGAAATAAAGAAGCACGCGGAGGAATCAGGCGTACTCTCGATCGTCGAAGACGGTTTCATCAAGGCCAAGAACGGTATCACTACTATCGAAGAAATCATGCGTGTAACTAAAGAATAAAATATGGTTGTAAATTTATCCATGTTAAAAAACGAAGAGCGGGTCGAACCAGAAAAGGAAACCGCCGGACCGGAAAAGCTCGGCTTCCTGCTCCGCCTTTCCCGCGTACCGCTGAAAGAAAAGCTTTTCTTCGTCCAACATCTGGGCCTTATGTTGAAGGCGGGAATTTCCATAGGTGCCGCCCTAAAAACTCTCGCCAACCAGACCACCAACAAATTGTTCAAGGCCATCCTCGAGGAAATCGCTGAAAAGGTGGAGAAGGGCGTCAGTTTTGCCGAAGCCCTCAAGACCCACGAGAAGATATTCGGCGAATTATTCATCAACATGGTCGAAGCCGGAGAGATTTCCGGCAAGCTCGAAAACGTCTTGGGGCAGCTCTTCGTCCAGATCAAAAAGCAGAACGAACTCATCTCCAAGGTCAAAGGCGCCCTCACCTATCCGGCCGTCATCATCATCGCCATGGGCGGCATCGGTATCTTCATGATGACCGTGGTCGTCCCCAAAATCACTTCCATGCTCAAGGATTTCAACGCCGAACTGCCCCTGCCGACCAAGATTCTCATCTCCATCAGCGACGCCCTAGCCAACCACGGCATCATCGCCCTGGTGGCCCTGGTCGCCTTCATCGCCCTGGTGGCAAAAATTTTAAGCACTCCCAAAGGCAAATACGCTTTCCAATCCGTCCTATTAAAGATGCCTATCATCTCCCCCATCATCAAAAAGATCAATCTGGCCCGCTTCTCCAGGACCATCAGTTCGCTTCTCAAGACCGACATCATGATCATTAAGACCTTCCAGATAACCGCCAACGTCCTCGGCAACCTCCATTACCGCAAGGCTCTCCAGGAGATGGCGGAGAAGATCAAGAAGGGCGGACAGATCAATGAAGTCGTCAAAGAATATCCGAAATTGTTCCCTCCCGTAATAACCGAAATGATCATGGTCGGCGAGCAGACCGGCGAGCTTGATTCCATCCTCGAGGAATTGGCTGAATTTTATGAGAGCGAAGTCGACCAGATCATGAACAACCTGCCTTCGATCATCGAGCCGTTGCTGATCCTGATCCTGGGCGCGGGCGTCGGCGCGGTGGCAGTGGCCATCATCATGCCCATGTATTCCCTCACTTCGGCCGTCTGATATGCTTCCTTTACTGAGACAAAACAAAGGCAGCCTCTTGCTAAACTTATTGATCGGTTTCGGCATCATGGCCCTGATCGCCACCATCTCTATCCCTTATTTAAAAAAATACCAGCCGAACCTGAAGCTGGACGCGGCCGCCAGGAATCTGACTTCTGACCTGCGCTACGCCCAGCAGCTGACCATCACCCAGCAAGTCGTCCATAAAGTCGTTCTGGACAGCTTCGACCGGAGCTATGAGATAGTCAGGGTGGACACCTCGACTTCCACCGTCAAAACAGTCAGCCTCGATCCGGAAGTCAGCTTTTCCCAGATCACGGGCCTCTCTGGCGACCAAGTCATCTTTAACGCTTTCGGAGGCGTCTCTGAATCGGGGCAGATCATCCTTACCAATACCCAAGGTTCGACCGCGACCATCAACGTCAAACCTTCCGGCTATATCGAACTGGCCTTATGATAAAAAATAAGAAAGGTTTTTCCCTGATCGAAGTCATGGTCGCCATGGCCATCCTTTCCATGGCTTTCGTGGCCCTATCGGCCGCCTTCCCCTTCGGATTGTCGGTCACCAAGGCGGCAGAAGGGTCGATGACCGCCTTTTACCTGGCCCAGGAAGAGCTCGAGCAACTGAACGCCTCGGGATACGGAAATATCGCCACAGGAACCATCGAGGCCAAGCACCGGCTTTCAAACGATCCCTCGAGCTATCTTTACGCCTACCAGCGGGAAACATCCGTCACCTATATAGACGGCAACCTCTCTTCATCCGTCTCCGACTTAGGCATGAAAAAAATTTCCGTGACTGTTTATTACGCCGGCTCTTCCAAGACGGAGAGGACATACAATATAACCACTATCATCAGTCAAAAATGAAGCCTCTTTCCGAACAACAAGGTTTTACCATCATTGAGATCCTGGTCGCTCTCTCCATCTTCGTCGTCGCCGTCCTCCTGGTCGGCTCGATGTATATCTTCGGCCAGCGTTCTTACGCCAAAGGTTCAGACGAAGCTGAGTTGGCGCAGAACGCCCGGGTCACCCTCGACCGCATGTCCCGGGAATTGCGCCAAGCGGCCGATATCGTGACCGTGCTGCCGGCTACCGATACCGATCCCCTGAATCCGCCGGCGAATGAGATCTTCTTCCAGGACGGACACGACTCGAACGCCATCACTTATTATCGCTATTACCTGAGCGGCAATGACCTCATGCGCCAGCATAAAGAATATTATTTCTCGAGCGAACCGACGGTTTACGTGGCCTGGAACAGCGTCGACCAGGCAGGAAACCCGCCGATCGAATCCATCATCGAAGATAACGTGGTCGGGGAATATTTCGACAATATCCAATTCTGGGGCTCCGGCGGCGAGATAAATATCGATGCTTCCCTCTCTAAGGGCCAGAAGAAGCTCCAGCTTGAAACCAGTATTTTTAAAAGGAACTGATGAAGAAAATATCCAACAACGAGACCGGAATAGCCCTGCTTTTCACCATCATGATGATGTCGCTCATCCTCTTCCTTTCTCTTTATTTCCTTAATTTTTCAGTCACTGAAGATAAGATTTCCAAAAGTCAGACGATGGGCGACAAGACTTATTATCTGGCCGAGGCCGGCGTCAACGAGATGATCTGGAAATTGAAGAACGACCCGAATTATAAGGATAGCTTCGAGACCAATCCGAGCTGGACGGCGAGCTTCACCAGGACGGACCCCTTCGGCGCCGGAAGCGGCTCTTACACGGTCTCGATAACCAATACCTCGCTCGCCCACGGAGAGATAACCTCTACCGGAAGCATAGATCTGGACGGCGGCAAGGCGACTCAAAGGATCATCAAGACTTCCGTCTATAAAGCTATCGGCCAGTCGAGCATCGGCAATAATGCCGGTTACGCCGACGGCAATATCGATATTTCCTCGAGCGCGGTCAATTTTTATAATGGCAGCGCCCATTCGAACAATAACTTCATCTTGAACAACAACAGCAGGCTCTACGTCGATTCCGACCTCCAGGCGGTCGGCAATTTCCTGCCCTCCTGGACCTCGAGTACGACTATAAAAGGGATAGTCTCGGCAGCCAATTACCCGCCGGGAGCGGCCCTGGTGAATATGCCGGCGGTCGATTTCGATTCTTCAGCCACGAGCTCTTACAAGAATAAGGCGGACATAGTCTACACGGCCAACCAATTCGACAGCTTACTCAAGAACAACAACCCCCTGACCCTGGCCGGACCGATCACTTTTGTCAGCGGCGACGTGGAGATCGACAGAAAGATCGATCTGACCATCAACGGCCTCCTGGTCGTCGACGGCACTTTCGAGGCCGGCGATACCGGCAACAGTTCCAAAGCCATCAATCTGACCGTCAATTACGCCTCCGGGACTCCGGCGGGCATCCTGGCGAAGAGCAAGGTGGATCTTACCAACTATTACGGAAACGTCGATATCCACGGCGTCATCTACGCCAACGACCAGGTGAATATCACCAACTTCCAACCCGGCTCCTCTTCGTTCAATATCGTCGGCGGAGTAGTCGGCCGCAAATTGACCGTCACCAGCTGCTGGCAGCCTATCAATATCACCCGCGACGCCGACATCGCCGCAGTCGTCTTTCCGGCGACCGATTTCTCGCCGACCATCCTGGTCGAACATTGGGAAGAAGATTACTAAAGGAGATTTATATGATATACTTACCTTATGCTGACTTATAATTCCACCTACCCTATCGGCCTAGATATCTCCGAGCTCTCCCTCAAGCTCGTGCAGCTGAACAAGAGCGGAGAAAAAATAAGGGTCCAAGCCCTCGGCAAGATCGACCTGCCTGATGGCTGCTTCCAGAACGGGGAGATCAATAATCGTCAAGCCGTCCTCGGCGCCCTAAAAAAACTGATAGCCAATCCGAAATTCGGAAAAATAACCTCGGATGAAGTCATTGCCTGCCTTCCGGAAACGCGGACTTTCGTAAAGCTGATCGAAGTGGAGCGGGCCGATAACTTGGAAGAGGCCGTGAAGCTGGAACTGGAAAAACACGTGCCGATGGCCATGGATGAGATCTTTTTCGATTGGCAGGTCATGGCCGAACTCCCGGATAGATTCTTCATCCTGGCCGGTGCCGCTCCCAAGGCCATCGTCAACCAATATACGGATTTCCTTAAAGAAGCCAGACTGTCGGTGGTGGCCCTGGAGATCGAACCCATCTCCCTCTGCCGCAGCCTTCTGAACGAAGAGCACCCCAAATTCAAGGGCAAGTACGAGAAGAATTACGGGATCATCGATATCGGCGCCAAACGCACCAACATGACCATCTACTCAAAAAATACCATCCTCTTCACCATCAGCATTCCCATCTCCGGAGAAGAGATAACCAAGAATATCGCCGAGGCCCTGGAAATCGAGGAGAGCCAGGCCGAGAAGGCCAAGATCATCTGCGGCTTAGACGAAAAAAAGGCCCAAGGTGTGATAAAAAATATCCTATCGGGAGAGATCGAAGATCTGAACAAGAAAATCGGCGAGGCGATCGACTTTTACGAGAATCATTTTCCCGGCCGCGGCCCCCTCGATAAAATAATCTTATGCGGCGGCGGCGCCAACATAAAAAATCTGGACAAGATCATCAATAAAGCCGTCTCCATCGGAACTACCATGGGCGACGATCTTATCAATCTGGGAGAGGCTAAGGAAAAGTTCTCCAAAATCCTCGAAGAGACCCATAGCCTCAATCTTGATCTGACGGGCAAAAAAGAGAAGAAAAAACCGATCACCATAACCCAGGATTCAAGCCTTTCTTTCGCCACCGCCATAGGCCTGGCCCTAAGAGGCGTCTTTATAGACGAATTATAACCATATGCTTTCCTTAAATCTGGTATCCCAGGGATTAAAAAAAGAGATCAAACTACGACGCATCTATTCGCTCCTGAACAGCTTTTCTTTCATCTTGGTGATTGTGGTCGTCGTTTTAGCCATCATCCTATCGATCGCTAAACTAATCCTCGAGAATAATTTCAACAGGATCGTCGAGCAGACGACCCTGATAACCAGGAACAGCCAGGGATATAATAACAAAGTCCGGATAATAAATTCGAAAATTGCCGCCGTCTCTCAGATCCAGGGGGAATTTTCCGTCTGGTCGCCCCTCCTCAGTAACCTGGCCGAGAACGTTCCCGATGGCGTGACTTTTTCCTACCTGAAGATCGATGGGGGCAAGATCAAAATCAAAGGAATCGCCACCACCCGCGACAGCCTCCTTATCTTCAAAAAAAACCTGGACAAGATGGATTCTTTAAAGAATCTCGATTTCCCCCTGCAAAATATTTTAAAAGAGAATAATATCGATTTTGAGATCGATGCCGATCTGGCCAATTAATTATGGATCTCAATAAATTAAAAAATTTATCCCTGAAGAAAAGGATCAGCCTTAATCTTTCCGTCTTTATCTTCTTCATCGGCCTGATCCTTTATTACGTAGTCTTCCCCTCGATGCAAGACATCCTGAACATCAGGGACCAGATCGACGCCCAGAGGGCCGACCTGGAAGCCAAATATCAGAAGAGCCGCAGCCTCAAAAGACTCACGAGCAACCTCAAGAAGATCGAATTGCAATTCGACCGATTGGACCAGATCTTCATCAACGAAAACCGCGCCCTGGAATTTATCACTACTCTGGAAGGGGTGGCCAACAAGAACCATCTCCAGGAAAAGATAAATATGGATTCGTTCGATAACGTCAAAAGCGACAAAGAATTCAAAAGGATGCCTTTGAAGATCCTGACCGACGGCAATTTTATGGACCAGGTGCATTATCTGGCCGGCTTGGAATCTCTTAATTATTATATCAATATCAAAAGCTTGGAATTCACCGCCATCAGTAGGGACGCCGGCGGCCGGCCGGGAGACGTGGAGATGGTCCTGACCGCCGAGACCTATTGGAAATAAATTATGAGAAAAATGAAATTAAAACTGACTCCCCAGAAGATCAACTTCTATTTTTATGTCTTTCTCATCTTCTTCGGAATCCTGATAACCTATTCCTTATTCACCTTCCTATATAAGAATTTTTACGAAACCATAACCCAGTCCGAAGAAATTCTGATCCTCCAGGGAAAAGTCATCATCGAGACGGTCGACATCAATAAATTCAATGAGGTCATCGGCAAGCTCGACCAAAAAATAATGCCCCAACCGATCATCAATTTCAAAAATCCGTTTTTAGCAAGTGACCAAAATCAAAAATAGATTCAAATTAAAATTGAGTTCTTTAAATCGAAGGAGGTCTAATATGAGTGAAGTACAAACTAATTTAGAGGAACGAGCCGAGATGTTTGCGAATATGGACAGTCCTGTGCGGAGGTATTATACAGAAGTTGATCTTAGCCGCATCCCGGCGTCTTCAGTTGAGGGCCAAATCAAAGCGGCGACGGCACTAATAGGCGTTGGAGTAAACCCATTAAATGACTCTTTCTTTAAATATTGGACTGAGGAGATTTAGCCGCATCGTCGATTACTTGACTCACACCAAGGGCATATTAATTTTAAAGATATGCCTTTTTATTTTGATAGATTGCAAAAGATTAATCGCATTCGGTTAGAGTTAAAATTTCAATTCCGGAGACATCTTCCGGAATTTTTTTATGATAGGAGGTAAAATTCTTATGACTTTTTTTATCTCTTCTTCGGTCGTATTCTTCCCCAAAGTAAACCTGATCGAATGATGAGCGATCTCCTGCTTGATGCCCATCGCCAGAAGGACGTGCGACGGCTTCAGGCTTCCGGAAGCGCAGGCCGAACCGGTAGAGACAGCCACGCCGGCCAGATCAAGGGCGATCAGGACCGACTCCCCTTCCGCGCCCACGAACGAGAAGTGAGCATGGGCCGGGGTGGCATGCTTCCTGTCAGTATTAAGGACGATGCCGGGCAAACTCTTCTCAAGCCCCTTGACCAACATATCCCTCAGACGGGCGATCTTCCTGTTGGTACCGGTCCAGCGGCCGTCTTTGCCTTCATCCGGCTTATTCTTGAGAGCTTTGACGGCCTCTCCTAGGCCGACGATGCCGGGGACGTTCAGCGTACCGCTGCGGCGGCTGTTCTCGTGGTGGCCGCCCGTCTGGACTGCCCTCAAGGGGACGCCCGTACGGGCGTAAAGGACCCCGACGCCCTTCGGCCCATAGATCTTATGCCCGGAAAAGCTCAGGAGGTCGATATAATTCCACCTGACATCGCAATTTAGAAAATTCGGCGCTTGGGTGGCGTCAGTATGGAAATAGATCTCCTGGGGACGCGACAGAGGCTCTTTACCCTTGGTCTTCTTCCATTCGTTCAGACGAGCTTCGTTGATCTTATGGATAATCTTGCCGATCTCTCTCACCGGCTGGATACTGCCGACTTCGCTATTGACGTACATGATGGTCACCAGGACGGTGTTTTCCTTAATGGCCTTCTTGACGTCTTCCGTCCTGACTAAGCCGGTCGGGCTGACGCGCAGATAAGTGACCTCCGCCCCCTCTCTCTCCATCTCCGCGCAAGTCTCCAAGACAGCCGGATGCTCGATCAGAGAGGTGATGATGTGGGGTTTTTGGACGCCTTTCTTCTTGGCGGCCGCAATCACGCCGCGGATGGCCAGATTGTCGGATTCGGTCGCTCCCGAAGTGAAGACCACTTCGTCAACATTACAGTTCAAGAAGCCGGCCACCTGCTCGCGGGCGGCGTCGACGGCCGCAGCAGCTTTCTGCCCAAAAGTGTGGATCGAGGACGGGTTGCCGAAATCGGCCCCGAAATAAGGCAGCATCGCCCTGAGGATTTTCTTATCGACCGGCGTCGTAGCACTATGATCAAGATAGATCCTTTTCATATTTTTTTAAACAGCCCGGACTTCTTTGACCTCGGGGATCTCCTGCCTGATCTCGGCTTCGATCCCCTGCTTCAAAGTGATCTGGGACATCGGGCAATGCGAACACATGCCCAATAATTCTACCAATAACAAGCCGTTCTTCTCGTCGAATTCCACAAATTTGATATCTCCCCCGTCCATCTGGAGGGAAGGCCTGACCTGTTCTTCTAAGAATTTTTTGATCTTTTTTGTAAGCATATTATTTCTTATATTCTTTTAAAGCTTCATCGAGGGCCTCGAGGCCGAGCATGGAGCAATGGATCTTGGCCGGAGGCAAGCCGCCCAAGTCCTTGATGATATCGTCCTTCTGGATCTTCAAGACCTTTTCGATCTCCATGCCCTTGATCTTGTCGGTCAAGGCCGAAGACACGGCGATGGCGGCGGCGCAGCCCAAGGTCTCAAATTTGACGTCTTTGATCACCTTCTTGGTCTTGGAGCCGGTTTTTTTGTCGACGATCTTCAGATAGATCTTCATAACATCCCCGCAGACAGGATTGCCGGCCTCGCCGACCGAATCAGCATCCTTGATGACGCCTTGGTTGTGAGGATGCTGAAAATGCTTCATTACTTCTTTGGTGTATAGCATAAGATAAAAAATAAAAAATAATTAAATCAAAATATATCGACAGTTGTACCTACCTCGACCCGGTCATACAGCTCCTTGGCCGGTCCGATCCCTAAGCGGATGCAGCCGTGAGAGACCGGCCTGCCGAGGTGGCTCGCTCCTTCCCGATAACCGTTCGGCCAATAAGGGAGCTCATGGATGCCGAACCGCTGGCCGGCGATTCCCATCCAGTAGGGCATCCAAAGGCCGAAGCTTCGCGACCAGGCCTTCGGGGATTTGTTGGCGATCCTGAAAGTGCCTTTGGGAGTGGGCGTCGAGGCTTTACCGGTCGAAACCTTGTAGGCAGCCATCCTGATCCCGGCCAGGTAGAAATCCAATTCCTGATCTTTCAAATTTATCTTAATTTCTTTTTTCAATTTTTTCTTGCTTTTGGAAAGCGGATCGAAGCCAGCCTTGATCTCCTCCCCGTCCTTATAGCCGTCGCCGTCCGTATCGGGATTGGTCGGATCGGTATGGAATTTCAGTTCCAAGGCATCTGAGAGCCCGTCTCCGTCTATGTCGCTCTTGTCCAGCTTCACCTTTCGGGGATTGTAAGGTGAATAGCCGTTTCTCAGCTCCAGGCCATCATTGTAACCATCGCCGTCCGTATCCGGATCG
>JAKAJF010000017.1 GCA_021813875.1 bacterium
CCGGAGCAAAGACCTACCACTCCAAGCTGCCGTATAAGCAGAACCAGGAGACGATGGAGGACTTCCGCTCTGGCCAGCTCCAGTACATCCTGGCCATCGACAAGTTTAATGAGGGAATAGATGTTCCTCATGCCGAGCTGGTGGTCTTCCTGAGGGCAACCGACTCGAAGACCATCTTCCTGCAGCAGCTCGGACGCGGCTTAAGGAAAAAGGAAGGCAAAGAAAAGGTAATAGTCTTAGACTTTGTCGCCAACTGCGAACGCGTTTTGGCTGTCCAGGAAATGGCCGAGAAAGTTAAGGAGCTTACAGGAGCAAGGACGGAACTTGTTAAGGATACCCTGCATATTACAGGCAAAGGGTTCGATTTCATCTTCGACGATGAGCAGATCCAGGTCATCGACATGGTCAAGAAGTTGCGTACTCGCCTGTTCATCTCCGAGATTCCCGAACTGGTCGATGAGTACATGCTGCCGCCAAAGAATAAACTGCCGGCCGCCCAAGTGATCGCCGGCACTAATAAAAAGCTTTGGTGGAAATGCGCCAAAGGCCATGAATGGCGAACTTCCAGTCATAATAGACTGGGGGGTACGGGTTGCCCAGCTTGTTCTGGCAAAGTAGCGACTGCTACGAACAATCTGACGGTCACCCACCCTGAACTGGCCAAGGAGTACATGCCGCCACCAAAGAACGAACTGCCGGCTACCCAAGTATTGGCTGGGACAGGCAGAAAGCTTTGGTGGAAATGCGCTAAGGGCCATGAATGGCGGACTGCCGGTCGTAATAGATTGAACGGCGCGAGGTGTCCAATATGCGCTAGCCTGGCGGTCACAAACCTAGCCAAGGAGTATATGCCGCCACCAAAGAACGAACTGCCGGCTACCCAAGTATTGGCCGGCACATACAAAAAGCTTTGGTGGAAATGTGCCAAGGGCCATGAATGGCAAGCTAGGGGGAGTGAACGTATTCGGGGTGCTGGTTGTCCAATTTGTTCCAATCGAAGAGTGACTGAAGCCAACAGTCTGGCCGTCACCCACCCCGAACTGGCTAGAGAGTATATGCCGCCGCCGAAGAACGAGTTGCCGGCCACGCAGGTAATCGCAGGTACTGGCAAAAAGCTTTGGTGGAAGTGTGAGTATGGTCACGAATGGCAGGCTACAGGAGATAGTCGCATTCGGGGTTATCATTGCCCTGGTTGCGCAGGTCAAGTAGCAACCAAAACCAACAACCTGGCCGTCACGCATCCCGACTTAGCCGCTGAATATATGTCACCACCAAAAAATAGATTGCCGGCGACACAAATAATTGCTGGTACTCAAAAAAAAGTTTGGTGGAAATGCAGGAAACATGGCCATGAATGGCAGGCTACGGGAGCCAGCCGTATTATAGGAACAAATTGTCCAGCTTGTTCCGGTAGAGTAGCAACTACTACGAACAATCTGGCCGTCACCCACCCCGAACTGGCTAGAGAGTATATGCCGCCGCCGAAGAACGAGTTGCCGGCCACGCAGGTAATCGCTGGTACTAATAAAAAAGTTTGGTGGAAGTGCAAGTTTGGCCACGAATGGCAGGCGGTAGGGAGCAGTCGGATTAAAGGTCATGGTTGCCCAGTTTGCGCCAGCCAAAAAAGGTGGGTTACAAGAAAAAAAGGAGGTCTAAATAAAATCAACCCGTTCGTCTAAACGATGAACGGGTTTTTCTTTTAAAAATTATTAATTGTTATAATTCGTTTCTATACCTTAAGGCGTTTCCCAGAGTCATTTCGTCAGCATATTCTAAGTTCGCTCCCATAGGTAGTCCCTTAGCCAGACGGGTGATCCTGATCTGCGGGCGTATCTGTTTGATAACCTTGGTTAAATACATGGCGGTCGTTTCGCCCTCTAAATCCGGATTCAAGGCCAGGATTATTTCTTTTAAATTTTCTTTTTGAAGACGCTCTAATAATTTTTTAGCATTGATTTTTTCGGGGCTGATGCCTTCGATGGCATTAATAACCCCGCCCAAGACAAAATAGAGTCCCTGGAATTGTTTGGTCGCTTCGACAGAAAGGAGGTCGCGCGAATCGGCGACCACGCAGATTATTTCCCTATCTCTTTTTGGATCGGCGCAAATATGGCAGGGATTAGCTTCCGAAATCGCCAGGCAGGTCCCGCAGATCGTTACCCCGTCTTTAAGGTGAGCGATAGCGGCGGCTAATTTTTCCAGTTCTTCTTTGGGCTGTTTCAACAGATAAAAAACATACCGCTCGGCGGTTTTAGGACCGACCGTCGGCAGTTTGGAAAAATATTCGATAAGCTTTTGTATCGAAGAGGGGAATCGCATTTTAACTTAAGCCTGGGAAGCCTCCTATCTCTTGCATCTTTTGGGCCATGATCTTCTGGGTCTTTTTGATGGCTTCGTTGACGCCATCGACGAGGGCGCGCTCCTGGCTTTCCTTGGCCAGGCCTTCATTGATGGTTATCGAGCTCACTTCCATGTTGCCGGTCATGACGATCCTGACTCCGTTCTTTTCGACCTCCACCTTTTCTCCGGCCAAGGCGTTTTGCATCTTTTTAGCCTGATCGCGCAGATCTTTGAATTGTTTCAATTTGTTGAACATATTTTTTATCTATTTTTAGCTAAATTTTTAAAATTAACGGTATTTTCGTCGAAGAACAGATTGACCATGCCGGTGGGGCCGTTCCTGTGCTTGGCGATATGGATTTCGGCCGCGTTCCTTTCTTCTTCGGTCAGTTCGTTATAATTATAACCGCGGTCGGCCGCTTTGCGGTAGATGAACATAACCACATCGGCATCCTGTTCAATGGAGCCGGATTCGCGCAGGTGGGAGAGTTTCGGGATGGCGGGGCGGGATTGTTCGACCGTGCGGGAGAGCTGGGACAGAGCGAGGACCGGGACGTTCAATTCGCGAGCCAAGCCTTTCAAGCCTCTGGTGATCTCCGAGACTTCCTGGACGCGGTTGTCGCCGTATTTGCCGCGGCCTTCCATCAGCTGCAAATAATCGATGATGACTAAATCCAGCCCTTTTTCAACCTGCAAACGCCTGGCCTTGGTCCTGATCTCCATGATGCTCGAGCTGGCGGCGTCGTCGATGTAGATGGGAGCTTCCGATAGCTGGCCCATGCCGGCGCCGATGCGGATGAAATCATTGTCCTCTTCGCGGTCTGAGAGTTTGCCGGTACGCATCTTCCATAGGCTGACGTTGGCCTGGGCGCAGAGCAGGCGGTCGACCAATTGTTCTTTGCTCATTTCCAGGGAGAAGATGCCGACATTGGCCTTGTATTTGACCGCCGATTGGCGGGCGATATCCAGGGCGAAAGAGGTCTTGCCGACCGAAGGGCGGGCGGCCAAGATGACCAAATCGGATTTTTGGAGTCCCCCTAAGAGGTTATCTAAATCAGTATAGCCGGTAGGGAGTCCGCGCAATTTGCCGCTTTGTTTATGAAGTTCGTCGATGCGATCGAAGGCTTCGGCCAAAAGATCGTCGATCGGCAGGAAGACATTTTTAAGATATTTCTGAGAAACTCCGAAAAGCAGCTGTTCGGCTTCATCCAGGAGCTTCTCGATATCTTCTTCTTCCCGGTAGCCCATCTCGGTTATTTCGGACGCGGCCGCCAGAAGCCTCCTCAAAGTGGCCTTGCGTTGAATGATGTTGGCGTAATGGACGACGTGGGAAGCGGTCGCCACCGAATTGGAAAGCAGGGCGATATAGGACCTGCCACCGACCATTTCGAGCTGGCTCTTCTCGTCCAGGCGGTTGGTCAGGCTCAAGATATCGATAGGCTCGCGGCGGGAATATAATTCCTTGATGGCTTCATAGATTGTCTTATGGTTTTCCTTGTAAAAATCGCTTTCAGAAACCGTATCAGCAACTTTGATGATGGCATCCTTATCGATCATCAGGCAGCCCAAGAAGGACTGTTCGGCCTCCAGGTTTTGCGGAGGCAATTTTTCGATTTGGGAGGGATTTGTCATAACTTCATACTATATTAATGGATCGGTTTCGGCAAGCTGCGCTTTTCCACGTTTTGTCCACCTTAAAAAGGAGCAAACTATTGACTTTTCCTGGGTTTTATCTATTTTTAAAGTAGGTAGCAGCAAGAATGAAAGAAAGGAGGAAAAACGCCATGCTCAAGTTCGAAGTGGCACCAAGCAGGTTCCAGTTCCGCACCACCGAGTCCATGAACTGCGGTTCCAGCAGCTGCGGCGGCTGACGATGCCCGACAAGGCTCTTCCTTGTCGGGCTTTTTACGCTCTTGCCAATCGATAGTTGTTTTGTTATATTGGAGTTAGTTTTATTTAGATTCTGCGCAAGCAGTTTTATTTTTTCTATGAGCTGTCAGCTTCCGCCAAGAGCGGGCCGGCAGTCCCGTATCATCGATAAGAAATGCGCCGTTAGCTCAGCTGGTAGAGCAGCTCCCTTTTAAGGAGAAGGTCGGAGGTTCGAATCCTCCACGGCGCACAAAAAAAGGAGAAATTAGGCATAAAGCAAAACATATGTCTGCCGGGCAGAAAAAATTATTGATCGTCGAGGATGATAATCTGATCAGCTCGATGTATAAGACCAAATTCGAGACTGACGGTTTCGAGGTCGAGGTCGCCTCAAACGGCGCGGACGGCCTGAAGCTGGCCAAAGAAAAAAGGATAGACATGGTCCTGTTGGACGTGATCCTGCCCCAGTTGGACGGTTTTTCGGTCTTGGAAGAACTGAAGAAGGACGCTAAGACTAAGAAAATCCCGGTCATCATGCTGACCAATCTGGGCACCGAAGAAGACGTGGCCAAAGGTAAAAACATGGGCGCGGTCGATTATATCGTCAAGGCAAGCATGACGCCGACGGAAATCGAAGAAGTTATTAAGAAATATTTATAATAAAAAATATATGGCGCATCTTAAAGAAGAAAGAACTTTAGTTATCATTAAACCAGATGGAGTTCAAAGGTCATTGATCGGAGAGATTATAAAACGTTATGAAAGGATTGGTTTAAAGTTAGTAGCGACCAAAATGTTGGTGCCTACAGCTGAGCAGATTGAAAAGCATTACACACTCGACCCCAATTGGCGAAGAGTGACCGGAGAAAAGACCATCAAGGGATATCAAGACAAAGGGTTAACTCCTCCGTCATTAGACCCCTTGGAAATTACTGCTAAAATCTTAGCCAACGGCGTTAAATTCATGACCGCAGGTCCGGTTATAGTTATGGTTTGGCAGGGAGCTCATGCTGTGAAAATTGTCAGAAAAATTACCGGCGGCACCGAACCCCTCACTTCCGACGCCGGCACTATTCGCGGAGATTTTGTTTTGGATTCTTATCAGATGGCCGATGGTGATGACCGCTTCGTAAGAAATTTAGTCCACGCTTCCGGATCCCCAGAAGAAGCTGAAATGGAAATTAAACATTGGTTTAAGGATGATGAAATTATCAATTATCGTTTAGTCCAGGAACAGATCCTCTATGACGTGAATCTGGACGGCATCTTGGAATAAGTTGACTTTTGAAGAAGAATTGCTAAAATTGAATCATATGAGAACCCTTTTATCCACAAAGAAGTATATGGTCGTCTTGGTCGGCATTACTATGCCTGATTTTAGGGTGGCTCAAGTTTCCGAATAGGTAAAGAAAAAATTTTTTACAAAAGCCACCTCAAAAAGGTGGCTTTTAAAATGTTCTTTTTAATTAGGCGGGGAGCGTAAGCCGCAACAACCGGCTAAAAGCCATCTTCTTTCGGGCAACCATAAGCCCCGAAAAAGCCCGCCGCTATTTATAAACTCGAGTCAGCAGCCACAAACAGCAAGGGAGGGAACATGGAACTCGGCAACGGCACCACCAAGCAGGACCTGTGTCAGCAGTTACGTAATTACGAAAAGGAGAGAACGGGATTGATCGCAAGGATGGCAAGGTCCTCGCACCAAGGCAAGAACGGCAAAAGAGCTTATAGGCTCAAACAGATCGAAACCGTCCTCCTGCCGAAGCTGCATCAGCGCCTTTGCTAAGTCGCGCCACAAGCCCTTCTTTTTAGGAGGGCTTTTTTGTTTGGGCCATCTTATGGTCTTATAGGATAGAATGAATTGCTCCGGACGGGGAAATTTACGCTCCGTTAGGGCAACTTTTTTAAAAAAAGTTGCATAAAAAGCGCTCACAAGGGAAAATTCAGGATTTGAGATGGAAATTTCTAACAAAATTTATAACTCGCTCTTTCGCTTCGCTCCGCGCTCGAACAGATAAATTTTGTAACTCAATTTCATCTCAAATTATTCCTGAATTTTCCCAAGTTCGCCTCTGAAGATAAAATTCAAAAGGCGAGCATTGAAAATTTTAGGAAAAATTACCGAGCGTATAAAGCGTGTAAAATTCCATTGTTTGAAGCGTCAGCAAGTTTGGAATTTTACTAGCTTTATTAGCGAATAATCCAAAATTTTCATTAGCTCGCGCTTTTTGGTTCTTTTATAAAAAAGAACCCCCGCGCGGGAAGCGCCCGCCGGAGGCAATACGTAAATATAAAATAAATATAAAAACCTCCTTATTTAGAGGAGGTTTTTAATTCGAGAGTCTTTTTGGCGATAGTCTTGATGCACTTGGTGCAGATTTTTAACTTCCTGCCGCCGATCTTCTTGGTCTGAAGGTTGATGTACTGGCGTTTGACCGATTTGATGTTTGAGTGGGAACGAGTCGCATCTTTAGTCGAACCGCGTCCGCATAATTCGCATTTTCTTGACATAGGTTTCTTCAATAAGAAGTTATTAATTTTATAAAAAATATGTTAACATGTTTTGATTATTTGTGCAAGACATGATAATATATAAACCAATAACCGAGAACAAGGAACAATTTTATTGGTAAAATTCGTCTCTTGCCTCTTTATTTTATGCTATTTTCTTTGATCGCCATTCTTTTTTCCGCCATTTTCCACGAGTACATGCACGGTTGGATGGCTGACCGGCTCGGCGATCCGACCGCCAAAGACGCCGGCCGGCTGACCTTGAACCCGCTCGCCCATATCGACCTTTATGGCTCGATCCTGCTGCCCGCCCTGATCTATTTCGGTACCGGTGGAGCCATGATTTTCGGCTATGCCAAGCCAGTCCCTTATAATCCTTATAACTTACGGGATCAGAAATACGGCTCGGCCAAGGTGGCGGCCGCCGGCCCGCTGGCCAATCTCATCACCGCCCTTTTCTTCGGCCTGCTATTGAGATTCGTCCCGGGGATAAGCGGCACTTTGGCCATGCTCCTTTCGATCATCGTCCAGATAAATCTGATTTTGATGGTCTTTAACCTCATCCCCATCCCTCCTTTGGACGGTTCGCGGGTGCTCGTCACCTTCCTGCCGTATAAATGGCAGGTAAGATTCGCCGAATTCGAACGCTATGGCATGTTATTCATCTTGCTTTTCGTCCTTTTCGGCTTCTCCATCATCCTGCCTGTCATCAATTTGCTTTTTAGGCTAATCGTAGGCTAAGGGAGGGCCATCGATGGACTTGACTATTTTTTCCTGTTTTGCTAAATTAACTAATAGTTGTATTTTAATATACACATATCCCGAAGTTCCGGGATTTGTTTTAGTTTTTAGAAGAAATTTTTTAAAAAAATGCCAACAATCAACCAATTAGTCAGAAAGGGGAGAACTACCACCAAAAAGAAAAGCAAGTCGCCGGCGATGCAAACCACGCTGGATACTTTGCATAGGAAGAGGACGGACCTGCCTAAGGGGTCTCCTTTTAAGCGTGGCGTCTGTCTGAAAGTTACTACCACTACTCCCAAGAAACCTAACTCGGCCTTGAGAAAGATCGCCCGCGTCCGCCTGTCTAACGGCACCGAAGTCACCGCTTATATCCCGGGAGAAGGTCATAATCTGCAGGAGCACTCCATCGTCATGATCAAGGGCGGCAAGACCAAGGATCTTCCGGGTGTCCGCTATAAGATCGTCAGGGGCGTTTATGATACCCAGGGCGTCCAGAACCGCAAGCAGGCCAGGAGCCGCTATGGCGCCAAAAAGGAAAAAGCCAAGAAATAATTTATAAAATATGAGAGGAAAACCAGCACCAAAAAGAAAAATCGAAGGAGACGCTAAGTTTAACGACGTAGACGTAGCCAAATTTATCAACTATATAATGGAGCGTGGGAAAAAGACGACCGCTCAGAACATCGTTTACGGAGCTTTCAATGTCATTAAGGAGCAGACCAAACAGGATCCCCGCCACATTTTCCACAAGGCTCTCAAGAGAGTCTCTCCTTTAGTGGAAGTCCGCGGCAAAAGGGTCGGCGGAGCCAACTATCAGGTTCCCTTCCAGGTGCGCGGCGAAAGACGATTTAATTTAGGCTGCCGCTGGCTCATCAACGCTTCTAAGGCGAGAAAAGGCGGATCCATGGCCGAGAAATTGGCGATGGAAGTTTTGGATGCCGTCAAAGGCGAAGGCGCAGCCGTTAAGAAGAGGGATGATGTGCATAGGATGGCCGAGTCCAACAAGGCCTTTGCGCATTTTTCAAGATAAATTATGCCCAGAGAATATAGTTTGGAAAAAACAAGAAATATCGGAATCATCGCCCATATCGACGCCGGAAAGACCACCACTACCGAGCGTGTTTTATTTTACACCGGCAAGAAGCATAAGATCGGCGAGGTCCATGAAGGCGAAGCGACCATGGATTGGATGGAACAGGAACGAGAACGCGGCATCACCATCACTTCCGCCGCGACCACCTGCTTCTGGAAGGATGTCCGCATCAATATCATCGACACTCCCGGCCACGTCGACTTTACCGCTGAAGTTGAACGTTCGCTCCGTGTTTTGGACGGCGGCGTCGTCGTTTTCGACGGCGTTGCCGGCGTCGAGCCGCAATCGGAAACTGTCTGGCACCAGGCCGACAAATATAACGTCCCTCGCGTCGCTTTTATCAATAAATTGGACAGGACCGGAGCTGATTTTTATAAGGACCTGCAATCCATCCACGATAGATTGACCAAGAATGCCCATCCGATCCAGCTTCCGATCGGCGCTGAGAGCGATTTTAAGGGTATTATTGATCTCTTTGAGAGAAAGGCCCGGGTCTATCTTGATGACTTGGGCACCAAATGGGAAGATGTCGACGTGCCGGCAGACATGAAGGATAAGACCGAGGAATTTAGAGGTAAATTGATCGAATCGATCGTCGAAGAAAACGAAGAATTGATGAATAAATATCTGGCCGGAGAAGAAATCCCGGTCGAGGCTTTGAAGAAGGAATTGCGTAAGGCCGTCTGCTCCGGCCGCATCGTGCCGGTCCTTTGCGGCAGCGCTTTGAAGAACAAGGGCGTCCAATTCATGCTGGATGCGGTCGTCGAGTATCTGCCGTCTCCCTTAGATATTCCCGCCGCCGTCGGATTCGATCCTTCCGAACCGGAAAAGCAGATTGAGGTCAAAGCCTCGGACGATGAACCGTTCGCCGGACTGGCCTTCAAGATCGCTACCGATCCTTTCGTCGGCAAGCTCTGTTTCGTCAGGATTTACAGCGGCATCTTGAAATCCGGCTCTTATGTCCTTAATTCCTCCACCGGTAACAAGGAGCGCGTCGGCCGTCTGGTCCGCATGCATGCCAATCACCGGGAAGAAGTGCAGGAAGTCTATGCCGGCGAAATCGCCGCCATCATCGGTCTCAAGGGTACCACTACCGGCAACACTTTATGCGACGAAGGGAGGCCGGTCGTGCTTGAATCTATCACTTTCCCTGAACCGGTCATCTATATCGCCGTCGAACCGAAAACCAAGGTTGACCAGGAAAAGATGGGCCTGGCTTTGGGCAAATTGGCCGAAGAAGATCCAACTTTCCGCGTCAAATCGGACGAAGAGACCAATCAGACTTTGATCGGCGGCATGGGCGAGTTGCATCTCGATATCATCATCGACCGCATGAAGAGAGAATTCAACGTCGAAGCCAATGTCGGCCAGCCTCAGGTCGCTTATCGTGAAACTATCACCAAACAGGCTGAGGCCGAAGGTAAATATATCAAACAGTCGGGCGGACGCGGCCAGTACGGCCATTGCTGGCTCAGGGTCGAACCGAATGAAGTCGGCAAGGGTTATGAATTTATTGATGAAGTTAAGGGCGGTGTTATCCCGAGAGAATACATTCCCGCTATCGGCAAAGGTGTCAAAGAAGCTCTGGACAGGGGCGTCGTTGCCGGCTACCCGATGGTGGACGTCAAGGTCGCCGTTTACGACGGTTCTTACCATGAAGTGGATTCTTCCGAAGCCGCCTTCAAGATCGCCGGTTCCATGGGTTTCCAGGAAGCGGTCAGGAAGGCCGGTCCGGTCATCTTGGAACCGATCATGAATGTCGACGTCGTCACTCCGGAAAACTTCATGGGCGATGTCATCGGGGATCTGAATTCCAAGAGAGGCCAGATCGAAGAGATGGGTGATCGCGGCCAGGTCAAATCCGTCAAGGCCAAGGTGCCCTTGGCCTCCATGTTCGGCTATGCCACCCAGCTGAGGTCCATGACCCAGGGCAGGGCCAGTTATTCCATGGAATTCGCCCATTATGCCGAAGTGCCGAGGAACGTCGCCGATCAGATCGCTGCCGCCAAGGGGACCAAGTAAGAGTTGACCCGGAGTTCTTTAAGAGATAGAATGAATTTATTAAATTTTGCCAGTTATTTAAGATGCAAAATCAATTACAAAAGGTGATCGATCTGGCCAAGAAGACGGGTGACCGCGTCATCGTCTTTGACGGCGAAAATCCTGATAATGCCTATGTAATCATGCCGGTCGAAGAATATGAAGGCTTGATCTCGAAGAAAGGGGCGGTAAACTTGACAGAAGATGAATTAATTGATACGATAAATCGACAAATCGCAGCCGCCCAAAGCGAGACTGAACCCAATATTTTCCAAGAAGAGAGCCTTTATTCCGGGCCGGCAGAGGGAAAAAAGCCTGAAATCGAGGAAGGCATGAGGGAAGTGTCCGGCTTTGAGACCGTCGGCAACCTTTTGCCGAAGAAGAAGCCTAATAGTTGGAACATCCCTCCGGTGCGCAAGAAAGCGGCCGAAGAGATCATCGAGGAAGACAGGCAATATCTGGAAGAGATCAATAATTAATTTAAAATATAAGTTAAATTACACGGCTGGAGGTCCTTAGAAGGGCAAGTAACCCCAAGTTTGGGGGCCGTAATTAAAAAAATGGCAGAAAAATTTGAACGCACAAAGCCCCATATCAACATCGGCACGATCGGCCACGTTGATCATGGGAAAACCACGTTAACCGCAGCTATTTTGAACGTAATGGCTGCTAAGGGTTTTAAATCCACCCAGAAATCCGTCGACCAGATCGACTCCGCTCCTGAAGAGAAAGCCAGAGGTATCACCATCGCTACCGCCCACGTGGAATATGAATCTGACAAGAACCATTACGCCCACGTTGACTGCCCGGGCCACGCCGACTACGTCAAGAACATGATTACCGGCGCCGCTCAGATGGACGGAGCCATCTTGGTGGTATCCGCCACTGACGGACCCATGCCTCAGACCAGGGAGCACATCCTCTTGGCTCGCCAGGTCGGCGTGCCTTACATCGTCGTCTTTTTGAACAAATGCGACATGGTCGAGGACAAGGAACTGATCGACTTGGTCGAAGAAGAAATCAGAGATTTATTGAAGAAATATGAATTCCCCGGCGATACTACCCCAATCATCAGAGGCTCCGCTTTGAAAGCTTTGGAGAATCCGACCGGCCCCGATGCTCAGCCGGTATTAGACCTGATCAAGGCCGTCGATGATTATGTGCCGGAACCTCAGCGCGATACCGACAAGACTTTCTTGATGCCTATCGAGGACATCTTCTCTATCGAAGGCCGCGGCACCGTCGTCACCGGCAGGATCGAAAGAGGTATAATCAAGGTCAATGACGAAGTTGAAATCATCGGCTTGCGCGACACCACTAAGACCGTCGTCACCGGTATCGAAATGTTCAACAAGTCTTTGGACGAAGGCCGGGCAGGCGATAACGCCGGACTTCTTCTTCGCGGTACCAAGAAAGACGAAGTTGAAAGAGGTCAGGTCCTGGCCAAGCCGGGCACCGTCACTCCTCATACTGAATTTGAGAGCCAGGTCTATATCTTGACCAAGGAAGAAGGCGGACGACACAAGCCGTTCTTCAAGGGCTACAAGCCCCAGTTCTATATCAGAACCACCGATGTTACTGGCGAAGTCGAATTGCCGGAAGGCACCGAGATGGTCATGCCTGGCGATACCGTCAATCTGAAGATCAAGTTGATCTCCCCGATCGCTTTGGAAGAGAAGC
>JAKAJF010000018.1:0-4731 GCA_021813875.1 bacterium
AGCGGCCCGGCCACCGCCGACCCCGCGAGGAGAGAAATTATTAAAAAAGTTTTTTTCATCTTAAGATATTGCCGGTCATGGCCCGGGAGGGAAAAATTTCACCCTCCTCATCCAGGAACAAAGCCTTGAGACCATGACGCTCGGCGAATTCGAGCCCCCCATCCTTTCCCATAAGCACGAGGGTCTTGGCCCGTCCGTCAGCCTCGACCGTTTTATCGGCGATGACCGTGACCGTCCGGATGGAATGGGAAAAATTCTCCGGATCTTTGGGGTTGATGAGGTGGTGCACTTTCTTCCCGCCGACCAGCCAGTTCTTCCTGGTGATTCCCGAAGTGGCCATGCCCTCGCCCCGGAGCTTAAGCATGAGTGATCGGGGATCCGCGCCTTCGACGCCGATCAGCCAGTCCTCGCCTTCCTCGTTCGAGCCGCGGGCGAACATATCTCCCCCGGCATCAACGATGAAATTTTCAAATCCCCCATCCGTCAGATGCCGGGCAGCCTCATCGACCGTGAAGCCCTTGACGATGCCGGTAGTATCGATCCGCCTCTTCAGAAGGACGGTTCCCGCCCCCCGACCGAGAAACAAGTCCTCCTCGAGAGGAGAATCATATTTCTTCAGGTGAGGATTTTTTTTGAGATTCCTGCCCCTCAAATCCCGAAAGTTGATATCATAACCGATCTTGAGCAGATCATCAAAGACCCGGGGGTCGAAATAGCCCTCGGAAATACGATGGAATTTTAAGCATAATTCCAAAACCTCGGCCATCTTCGGGGAAACGGCCGTTTCTCTCCCTAAGTTCTTATTCAGGAAAGCAAGCTCACTATCCGATGAAAAGCGGCTGAATATCTTTTCATTGGCGCGGAAGATCTTCTCGACCCCGACGGCGGCTTCTTGAGCATCGTTCTGAGAAATTATTTCGACTCCCACCGATGTGCCCATGGCTTCAAAATTATAGGTGATTTTTTCCATGAAGATTTTTAAGAAGTCTTAGTCATCCTATTAGGCATGGGCATGGACCTGATTATGGAAGAAAGGGGGGCGACCGTTTTTTTGCTGGCGGGCGGTTTGATCGCGTCCGGCTTCCTTGTCGACCCGGCAGCCGGAGCGGGATTCTCGGCCTCGACCCTTGCCCGATCTTCGGCAGCCAAGAAAGATTGCCGCTCCGCGTCCCTCCTCTTCTGATCGTCGGCTTGCGCCTTTAAGAAATCAGCCAGAAAGAATAAAGAAAAAAAGCTCGATAAAAAAATCAAAAATTTT
Source organism: bacterium (assembly GCA_021813875.1). Lineage (GTDB taxonomy): Bacteria > Patescibacteriota > Patescibacteriia > Patescibacteriales > JAKAJF01 > JAKAJF01. The sequence goes on from JAKAJF010000018.1 coordinate 1,259, forward strand.
ATCAATTTCCGTCTTTTCATAGGCTTTTATTATACTCTTCTTTTTTTATTTTTTCAAACTTGAAGCTCGAGCGGTCCCGAGCTTCAAGTCTATTTTCCCATCCAGTCGTGGGCGAACGATTCCGGCTCTCCGCTATCCATCAGTTCCAGGATCTTGCCGGCAACATACTCGGAAGAGTCCGGCGGCGGGAGGTCGGCATCATCCCGCGCGTGGCCGCCTTCCCCGCCTCGGTCCCTCAAGGCGTTCTTGTAAAAATCAGAGGCGGTGATGTAGGGATGCATGAGGCTTACGACGATATTGTTCTTTTTGAGCTCGGCGCGGGCCGTCAGCGTCAAGCCGTTCAAAGCCCTCTTGGTCGAGGAATAGGCGGCCAGGCCGGGGATGTACATCTGAGAAGTTCCCGAGCTGATATTGATGATCGTGCCGCCGCCCTGGCGCCTCATGATCGGAATGACCGTCTGCATGGCTACGAGCGGCCCGAGGACGTTCAGATCGAAGAGATAACGATATTTGCCTATGTCTATTTTTTCGACGAGAGCTCCGTAGCCCTGGCCAGCATTGTTTATAAGGACGTCGATCCTGCCGAAGCGGTCATGGGTCTTCCGGATCATCTCCCTCGCCTCATCAATCTTCGACATGTCGGCCTTGATGGCGAAAGCGCCGGCCGACTCTTCGGCCAGCTTCTCTATCTTTTCGGAGGAACGGGCCACCAGGGCGAGTTTGGCCCCCTTGCCGGCCAGGAGCTTGACCACCGCTTCGCCGATGCCCGAGGAGGCGCCGGTCACGACGATGACTTTGTCTTTTATCTCCATAGGACTATTCTTTCTTAAATAAAAATTTAAATCTATCAAACATTGAGGGAGCGGTCAGCTGCTCCTCCACAAAGGATCTGATGGTCAGACCCTGTACGGCCATGGAGAATATGACGATGACATAAGTAGCCACCAGTAGAATCTCCCTCTCGTTCCCCTTGGGAAGAGACATCACCAGGGCTACCGATATTCCGCCTCTCAAGCCGCCCCAGGTCATTATATTCACCACCCTTCGCGTAAAAGGGCGTCGGAATAATTTCATCATCCCGACGGGCAGAGCGATGCTTACATAGCGGGCGAAAAGCACCGTTGGGATCGCCACCAGGCCGGCCAAGAGATACGGCCAGGAAAATTTCAAAATCGCGGCTTCAAGGCCTATCAGCATGAACAGGATGAAATTCAGAATCGCGTCCGCCAAGTGCCAGAATGAGTATAGATGCTGGCGGGTCTCCTCCGTCATGGCGAATTTCCTGCCCTTGTTCCCGATCAGCAGGCCCGCGGCCACGATCGCGATGGGTCCGGACATATTCAGATGAAGGGCCAAGGAATAAACTATCATCACCAGAGCGATAGTTCCGATGATCTCTAACTGATAATTATTTATCTTTTTAAGGATGATGAAGGCCAGAAACCCGAGCAATAGGCCGAGAGCCAACCCTCCCAATGATTCAGAGATGAACAGCCAGCTGAAATTGGCGAGAGAGATCCCGGTCCCCCTGGCTATCGCGGAATAGATCCCCAGAAAAAGAACGACGCCGACGCCGTCATTGAACAACGATTCGCCGACTATCTTCGTCTCCAGACTTTTGGGCGCCTTGGCTTCTTTCAATATGCTCAGGACGGCCACGGGATCGGTCGGAGATATCAAGGCTCCGAACAATAAGGCATATAAGAATGAAATTTCCAGGCCCAGATGATTAAAAAGATAAAAGATGAGATTGCCCACGATGATCATGGATAAAATGGTGCTGAAAACCGAAAACACCGCCACTTCGACCTTCTTTTCATTTAAATCGCTGATATCCAGATCTAAAGCTCCGGCAAAGAGCAAAAAACCCAGCATGCCTACCATTAGGGTCTTGTTAAAATCGATCTCATTGAAAAGCCGGCTGGCGAATCCGCCGACGGATCCGAGGCCCAGATGGTTCAAGAATACCAAAAACAAAGACGTGACCATGGCTATCAGCATTATGCCGATGGTCTGCGGAAGACGCAAATAGCGATAGTTCAGGAATCCCAAGATAAAAGTGACTCCCAGGAGCCAGGCGATGATTTCGAATAAACCCATAGATTTAAACGGATTGAGGCAGAGCTAGGAAGAAGCTCTTTACTCGATATGATCTTTTAAGATTCTTAATATTTTTTTATTGATAATCCCGGGGTCTAAGATCTTTTTCAGCTTTTCGATCCGCCCAGGCGATATGCCCTTGCCGCATAGTTCCTTCACCCGAGAAGTAACTTTTCTCATGTCGGAAAAATCCATGACCATCTCTTCCAAGCCCGAGGCCATCAAGATTTCCGCGCAGCCCATCTTATCGCTCACTAAGGCCGGGACTCCCGAACAGATGGCTTCCATGGGCACGTTGCCGAAAGTTTCAAAATGAGAAGGAGAGATAATCAAGCCCTGGGACCGGTAGAACCGGTGGAGCTTTTCCGGATCGGTCGGCTTCAGACAAGTTATGGTCTTAGGAATCTTATCTTCTCCAGCATCACTGATGATCGAGGCTTCATGCTTCCAATTTTCCTTCCTAAGCGCTTCGTGGAGGCGGAAAAAGGCTCCATAATTTTTTATCCAGGACCAGCGGGCGACCATGGCTATTTTTCTCTTCGCCGGTTTCCTTATATACCCTGGGACCGAGACGGGGTTCGGAATGACATAAGCTTCGTCGATCTTCCTACCAAAGACTTCGTTTTCGACGGTTCTGCGGCAAAGCTCGGAAGGAAAAATGAAAGCCTCCGCCATCCGCAAGAACGACCTTTCCATCTTCAAGAATCTTCGCTTCATCTTTCCGGGAAGATGAGAATTTTCTTTGGAGCTTATGCCGTGATAACGGAGGACGGCTGGGATCCCGGATTCTTTCGCCGCCGTCGCGACTATCCAGGAAAAATAATTAGTTCCGTTTATCAAAACGACGTCCGGAGAGGCGGTCCTGATAAGATTCTTTATTTCTTTGATGGCGGGGCGGTAATATTTCCTCAATTCTCCAAGGTTATCCGGACTTTTTTCAAAAGGCAGGTCGCTGATATTCAAGATATAGTGTTCAAAAAAATTCTGATCCAGCCCCTCCAAGACAAAGGGGCCTTTCATGCAACGGACGGTATCATACTCCAAACCTATTATTTTCTGTTTTTTGGAAGCCAGGAAGGAAAGCAAGGAATTGTTCGTAGCCGTTATCCCTCCCAAATATTCTCTTGTGATATTCGTAAATATTTTCATCGGTCGGGGCCGGCCAGTTTCTTATAAGCCTCCAGATATTTTTTAGACATTGTCTCGGCCGAAAAATTATCTTCGGCATGCTTGCGGCATCTTTCCCTCATCCGTAAATACTCTTCCTCTCCCATGGCGTAGATCCTTTCCACGGCTTCGCACAACCCTTCGAAGCCTGTCTTTTTCACGATCCAATCTCCCCGGATGTCATCATCGGAAGGATTTACTAGGAA
>JAKAJF010000018.1:4741-12252 GCA_021813875.1 bacterium
CGGTCTGCCCATCTTTGATTATTTCCGGAGCGGATCCCCTGGCAAAAGTCACGACCGGAGTGCCGCACGCCATGGCTTCGGCAAAAACCAGGCCGAACGCCTCTTCCAGGGATACGGGAGACAGAAAAAGTTTGCTCTTCTGGAAATATTTTATCAGGCGATGGCGTTCAAAATTGACGTGCAGGGAGATGGACGGCCGGCGGGCGGCGCCGATCTTGCCCCTGACTTCCCTCTCGAACCAATCTTCGAAGCCATCTTTTATCACTCCGAACAATTTCGCCTTGCGTCCGGTCCTTTTTGCCAGCCTGATTACGAGATCCGGACCTTTGCCCGGGATGAATCTTCCCGCCCACATAATATCCTCTCCTCCGCGCGGATCAAAGCTGAATTCCCCGATCTCTACGCCATGATATATGGTCTCCAGATAGTTCAGGCCAGGCAGGAGCTTCCGTTGGTATCCGCTCGCCGAGACGAAAAAGACATTCTTTCTCCTTTTGAAGAGCGAAAAATATTTCCTCGTGAAATCTTCATCGACGATATTATGCAGAGTGATGAGGATGGGCTTCTTCATGAAGCTGGCGAAGGGCAAGACCAGATCGCCGTCTCCGATGTTTACGTGGAAAAGATCGAAGCGGTCTTGGGCTTCGAAAGCTTTGGATATCAGCGCCAATTCGAACATCACGTGTTTTCCGTTCTTGATGATCTTCGGATCCGCCGAGGACGGTTCCCGACTGACGCTTTCCACTTTGAGAGGCAGGACCGCGGACTCTCCGGAGGCGTAAACCGTAAAATCCCTCCTTTTTCCGTACCGGGCCAGGTTTCTGATCAAAATATGGTTGAAGATGCCGCTTCCCGTCCTGTTCTTTTCGTCAATATTGAATAAATTGGTGCAGATCAAAGCTACTTTCATATTTTTAACTCAAGCTGGTCAGACTTTTTAAAAATTCCGCCGCCCAACGATACACATTATAATCCCTGACCGCGGCGCGCATCTTCTTCATGCGGCTGCGCTGCTCGGAGGGAGCCATGGTCAAAGCTTCATGGATCGATCGGGCGGTCTCCTCGGCGCTGTAGGGATTTATTACGAGCGCTCCCTTGAGGCTGCGTGAAGCCCCCGCGAATTTACTTATGACCAGGACGCCCAGATCATCATTCTTTGCGGCGATAAATTCCTTGGCCACCAGGTTCATCCCGTCGCTCAGAGATGAGATGAGGCATAGCCGCGCCTGGCTGTAAAGCGGATAGATCTCCTTATGGCTATGATGCTCTTTCAGAAGGATTATCGGCCGCCAGCCGTTCTTCTCGAACTTCTTATTTATCCTTTCAGCCTCTCTGGTGACCTCTTCTTCAAATTGCCTGTATTTAGGTATGGCGCTCCGGCTGGGAGGCGCTATCTGCACGAAAGTGAATTCTCCCTTGTAACGAGGATACATATTGAAGAAAAATTCCAAGCCCTTGAATTTTTCCAGGATCCCTTTGGCGTAATCCATCCTGTCGACGCCGACCCCCAAAAGCCGGCCTTTGAGCTTCAGAGCCTCTAAGATGAACGATTGAGGGGAAGATTTTATCCCTCCGTTGGTAAAAGCGACGCTTAGCGGGAAAGTCTTTACGTGAGTGGTGTGATTCTTGTAAATAATGGCGAATTCTTCCAGGTCCACGATGGATTCGATCTCTTTATTGGCGGTATCCAAGAAATTATTGCAATATTGCTGGGTATGGAAGCCCAGGATGTCCGCTCCCAACATGCCTTTTATTATCTCTTTCCGCCAAGGGCAGATTCTGAACATCTCCGCGTTCGGCCAAGGGATATGCCAGAATAAGCCGACTTCGGCATCGGGCCTGGCCGTCTTTAAGATTTTAGGCAGGAGGGCGAGATGATAGTCCTGGACGAGGATGATCGGTCTCCTGACGTTCTTTATTTCAGAAAGCAGGGCTTGGGCGAATTTTTCATTCACCTCGCAATAAGTCTGCCAGTCCTGTTTGCGGAACAAGGGGCGGGTATGCGCCAAGATGCATAGGGGCCACAAGGCTTCATTGGAAAAACCGTTATAATATTCCTTTATCTCTTTTTCCGTCAACCATATCCTCTTCAAGGTGTATTTGGGTTCGTCGGGCGGGACCTTGATCTTGTCGTCGCTATCCACCGTCTGCCTGTCCGCGTCGCCGACCCCGTGCGCCAGCCAGGTGCCCCCGCAGGCTTCCATGATGGGTTCCAGGCCTGTTACTAACCCGCTCGCCGGCATCTGCCAGACTATCTTATTGTTGACCTTTTTATGGATATAAGGCTCGCTGTTGGAGACCACGAAGATTTTCCGATCCTTCAGATAAGTCTTGAAGAACTCTTTCAGACGTTCGGCCGTCCAGGGAGAATCAAGCTCCTCTAAACGCATCTTGGCCTCTTCGCTGGCCGTGCTTCGGGCCAATATCAAGCTCCTGGCCATCTTCATCACCTCGGCGTTGATCGGTTTCAAAAAGCCGGATCTTTTTTGGGTCTCGAAATTTTCGCCGAAATTTCCGTTACGAGCCTGCCGGATGATTTCCGCGAGGCGCAGGACCGGCTTATAGACGATCAAGTTCAGGATCAAGATGATGGCGAATGAAAATAGGAGCAGCTGCAAAAATAGACGCAACAGATTGGTCTTCCAGATCTGATCAATCTCCATCCTTATGTAATTCGCCCTTTGGAATACCGATAGCGATCCGATCACTTTTTCTCCGTCATGTATGGGGGTGGCGAAAACATAGATCTGGTTCCCTCCGAGCTTCATAAAATCACCGTCGCCCCTGTCGGCATCCATGACTTTCTCAAAGACAGGATCCCCCAACAGATCTTCCGGCAACCCGGCCGAAGCCGCGAACAACCCGCCCTTGTTGTCATGGATGGCCAGCCCCAGCAGCCTCTCTCTTCCGGCAAATTTATCAAGCACGGCCTGCAAGGAAGAAGTGGCGCTGTTCAGATATGAAGGGCGGATCGCTTCTTTGAAGCTGTCGGCCAATAGAGAGGTGCGCCGTTGCAGGTCATCCGTAAGCGCTGTCTGTTGTTGATGGACCTGCAACAAAGTAAAGCCGACGACCAACAAACTGACTATTATCAAAACTCCGATAAAAATTGATAAAAGTTGCTTCATTTGATTTTCTTAGACTTAAGCCATATACTTTTTTAGTTTAACTTACGAGGAGCAAAAAATCAACAGCTTGACAGTAATTTTTATTTGATATATATTTGAAATATCAAAAACATTTAAAACACTTATGAAAAAAATAAATTCTTCGGTCCGATTCTGCCTGGATCTGACCAAATTCCAGACCGAGCTGGCCCGCCGTTTAGACAGCCGCTTGGGCGGCTTAGGCCTCAATGAGTTCGTCATCCTTTACGCCCTGGGCCAGGCCGAAGGCCAGAAGATGCGCCGCGTCGACCTGGCTGAAAAGGTCGGCCTGACCGCTTCGGGCGTCACTCGCCTGCTCCTGCCTATGGAGAAGATCGGCCTGGTCAAAAGGGAGATCAATGAAAATGACGCTCGCTCAAGTTTGGTGGTGCTCGCCTCGGGCGGCAAGACTAAATTGAACGAGGGCATAGAACGGGCGGAAATCTTCTGCGAAGACATCGTCCCTCGAGAAAGAATAAAGAAATTGGAGGAATTTTCCAAGCTGCTTATCGAACTCGGAAGAAATATAAAGTTTTAAAAAGCGGGTTTATCCCGCTTTTTAAATTCGATTATTTTTCGATAACATTATGCAAGCGTCATGCATGCATTCCATGCCATTTTCTTCACAGAATCTTATCGCCCCTCCACTTTCGCTTCCCGGCTGCAGCCAGACCTTCCTGATGCCGGCCGCCTTGGCGTCGAGGAGCACTTTCTCGGTCACGGCCGGCGGAACCACGAAGACGGCCACATCGATGCCGGCAGGGGCGACCTTGAGGCCGGCATAGCTTTTCTCGCCGGCTACTTCGCCGGTATTCGGATTTATCGGCACCACCTTAAAACCATTCTCCTTTAGATCCATGAAGACTTTATGACCATATTTGCTTCCGTCATTCGAGGCGCCGACGATGGCATAAGTATAATTTTTATTTATAAATTTTTTCATTTAAAATTATATCAAAAAATAAAGAACCCCACTGGGTCGTCACTATCAACTTTCCCTAAAAAATATAGAGTTTATTTTTATAACAATCCAAAACAATATGATCTATTATTTTTTATCCAGCCCTTTCCAATTCTTCTCTCAATCATTTTATCGCATCTTCAGCATTTTTTAGAGTAGCCAAGGCACAATCACGGCAGTAATAATGAGGAGATCGACCTTCTTTTACCCCTAGCCGTTTTTCCCCGGAAGCAATAATATGTTTGTGAGATCTTCTACAGTAATGCTTCCGCTGTGCAACACTGATTGAAGAATTTTTAATTATAGATTTATTTCTTGCCATATTCTTTTATTATTTTATTACCTACCTCATTAACAATATCGTCAAAGTCTCTTCTGGCTAAGGCCACTTCTTCAATTGTATACTCCCCACGCGATCCAGATGGGCGACCAACATGATTGTTGACGGCACTATGTATTTCTGAAACTACATATACAAAATTATCATGAATTTTTCTTTTATCAAGTTGTCGTCCAGGTGCTGGAAGTTTATTTTCCGCAAGAATTTGACCAGCTGCTGTTTTTGCTTTACTATCCAACCATTTAAGATCAGCTTGCCATTGATCATATTTTGTAACCTGCGCTTTATCAATCACACCTTTGTCATGCAAAGACTCTAAAAAATCTCTTTCCTGTTTTTTTCTTCGCAGCAAATCGTCTTCTTTTAGAGTTATTTCGCCTTGGCTCTCTATCTCAAATATTTTTGCGATAACTTTTTTTTGATTTGGCTCTCTCTCTATAATTTCATTTTCACCCCCAAATATTATTTCTTCAGGATCAGGTAATAATTTCTTAAAATAATCTTGATCCACTCCAGAAAAATCCTGGAAGTCACTCCATACAGGGGCAATATTGCTACCAGCATGAAAAACTACAATACCAGTATTATCGACGCTACCTTGAATAACACGCATAATTCTGCCAACAAATTGAACAAAAGGAGACAGACTAGCAAATATTTTGAATACAGCGGCCACACTTAAATAAGGGTGGTCGAATCCTTCTCCGAGCATATTAACCTGTACTATTACATCTAATTCATTATTTTCAAGTTTTTGTTTTACACGTTCGTTCTCTATACTCATACCCTCTTTCTTCGAATGCACAAAATCAACACGCAATCCACGCTCTTGATATGCCCGTACAATATCATGACAATGATTATAATTTTGTGCGGCGGCTATAATTTTATGCTTATCATCACCAGTCTGTTTACGTATCTGTTTCAATGCTTGTATGGAAGCATCTACAATAGAGATTAAAGTCTTATCAGATTGACCTATGCTGCGACGAAATTTTGCATCAACTGCTGCTTTATCTCTTATTTCATTAAGAGTTAATTCGCACCTCTCTCCTGTCTCGGTATTTACATATTCAAGGGTAGCTGGATTTAAAACCCATGCTCTAATTTTTTTTACATATCCTTTTTCAATTGCTTTATATATAGGATAATTATATATAATTTCACCACTCATCATTTGCCCATCAGCACGACGAGGGGTGGCACTGAAATTTACTATATTTGCACTTGGAAATTTTTCTCGCACGCGCACCCAACTTTCAGCAGGATTATGGTGAGCTTCGTCAAAAAGAATTAAATCAAAATAATCTTCGGGCAATGAATTTAACCATTTATTTTCTTCTCCTTGGAGTTGTCCAATATTTGTAACAACAATGTCTGACACGTCCAACAGAGATTGATTAATCCTAGCACCTTCGATTGGCACCATTTCTGGACATTCACTATCTTTAAGAACGTTACATTTTTTATAAAAATATTTGTCATGCCCAGGATGTAAATTATTTTTCAACTCCTCTCTTATTGCCAAATTTGGGGCAACAACAAGAGTTCTTTTTGATTTTACACTAAATGGAAGCAATGAAATTAAACCTGACTTACCACAACCGACAGGCAACACCATACCGATTTCTCTTTTAACTCCACCATCATTGTAATATTGGGCCACTACCGCATAACCATCTTCCTGCGGCTCACGTAAATTTTTATTATCTTTTATATTTGGCTCAACGCGCTGAAAGTAACTTGTATTTTCAGACATAAATTTTTTATTAAATTTAATTAATTTTTAATAACCCTAACCACAACACCATTAACCATGTAACTGGAATCATTTACATCATCTTCGTGTAAAACTATCGGCGGAATATCTGAAGTTGATTCAGAAACTAGTCTTATCTCTTTTTTCTGATCATCTTTATAGAATCTTTTGAAGTTGGCTGCACCATCAATTATTGATAAAACATAATCTCCGTTGGTAGGAATTTTCTTACTGCAATCAACAATCACATAATCGCCTTCATCGATGCTATCGCCTTTAATATCTGCTTTATTCAAAGAATTGCCGATAGCCTTGATAGCCATCAGATTATCCGGCGCTGATAAGTTTAACGATTTCTGTGATATCTTAACGAAACCTTGAATCTTCTGCTCTGCCAATTCTGTCGCCAAACCGCAATTAGCCGCACCAAGCACTGGAATATTGAAAAAATTATCCACGGCAAACGCCTTTCTTTTAGCGGGCTTCTTGGTTTTAGTCTTCGGATCATAGTACAACCAACCCTCGGATTCTATCTTTTTTAAATAATAAATAATTGTCTGCGGATTCTTAATTCCGAGCTGTCTAGCCACTTCTCTGTAGCCAATACTAGGAATGTCATTATTCTTAGAATATTCCAATATTTTCTTAAAATTTTCGTTCATAAAATACGATTTTTTCTTGGTTAATAAAATGGTTTAAATACATTTATATATTAGCATGGGAAAATAGGTTTGTAAAGGACTTCTATTTACACTATTGACAGCCAATAAATACCGAGGTAAAATGGAACTGTAATAATTAACCATTTTATTAATTTATTTAAACCAAAATGCCAAAAAATAACTCGAACAAAGTTACGAGCAAAATAGTTGCTAAGAAAGCTAGTAGTGTCATGAGAGACAACAGAACTAGTTCAAAGTCAAAATCTGCAGCCGCAAGCGCTCTATCACAGACTCCAAACCAAAGAAAGAAAAAATAGATCAATTACAATAAAAAAGATAAGACCGGTACTTATTCTTTTTTATTGTAATTTTTCTTATAACAAAAACACCGACTCTCGATGTTTTGATTTCTGCAAAAATTCGATTCGCTCCAAGGTGCTACACCAAAATTTACACCCTTGTGGGTATCGAACTCGAAAACGCTCGGCTTTCGGGTACCTTTCACAGAAAATGGCCTGCACGGGTGGAGGGAATTCCGCATTCGCTCGGCGGCGGATTCCGCCTCGCTCACTTGTCCTGGGTCAGCGCCAAGCATTCACTGGATGCTTGGCGATTGCTCGATTATTCGTCTCGCCTTCCAGAT
>JAKAJF010000019.1 GCA_021813875.1 bacterium
GACATCTTTGTTATGCCTTCGAGGAACATCGCCGGGGATTACGAAGGCTTCGGCATCGTTTACATCGAAACCAATCTTTTAGGCAAACCGGTCATCGCCGGCGATAGCGGCGGCGTCCGGGACGCGGTCATCGACGGCTATAACGGCCTCTTGGTCGACCCGGAAGACGTCGACGCGATCGCCCGGGCCATCATCAAATTAGCCAAGGACAAGGCTTTGAGGGAAGAATTGGGCCGGAACGGCCGCGAGCGCGCCTTAAAAGAATTTAATTGGGAAGGACAGATCGCTAAACTTTATAGAGCATTAAAATAAAGTCATCTCGAGCGCCAGCGAGAGATCCCGTCAAGTTATGTTCTCGGGATTTCTCGCTCGCTTCGCTCACTCGAAATGACGAATCCAATAAGATGATTTCCATCATCATTCCAGTCTACAATCAAGCCGAAAAGATCGCCAAATGCCTGGGAAGCATCCTGAGCCAGGATTATCATAACTTCGAAGTCATCGTCGTCAACGACGGCTCCAAGGATAATCTCGACGAGATCCTCGAAGCCCACCGCAATCTCTTCAAGGCGGTCGGCCTCAATTTCCAGGTCATCAACCAGGAGAACCGAGGTTCGAACCCGGCCAGGAACCGGGGCTTCAAGGAGGCCAAGGGCGATTTCCTATTGTTCTGCGACGCCGATATCATCATGAAGCCCTACATGCTCAAGATGATGAGGCGAGCTTTGGAAAAAGACCCGGAAGCGAGCTTCGCTTATTCTTCCTTCCTTTGGGGCAAGAAGCTCTTCCGCCTCTGGCCATACGACCCGGAAAGATTGAAGAAGATGCCCTATATCCATACGAGCTCGCTCATCAGGCGGGAGCACTTTCCCGGCTTCGACGAGAAGATCAAGCGGCTCCAGGATTGGGACCTCTGGCTGACCATGCTCGAACAGGGCCGCCGGGGCGTCTGGATCAACAAGACCTTATACAAGATCGAGACAGGCGGCATGATCAGCTCCTGGCTGCCGGCCTTCGCCTATAAGCTCCTGCCCTTCCTGCCGCGCGCCCGCAGATACAAGCAAGCGGTCAGGATCATCCAGGAAAAACATCGCTTGAAATAGATGTATAAATTATTAAGATCAAAAACCATCTTTAAGCATAAGCGCCTGACCTTGATCGAGGATAGGGTCGTGCTGCCCAACAAAGAAGAGACCGACTACCTGAAGTTCGAATATCCCGGCGAAGCGGCTGTGGCCGTCATAGCCAAAAGAAGAGACGGGAAGATCCTTTTGCATAAGGAATATTTCTATCCGGCCGACAAAAAGCTATTCACCTTCCCCGGCGGCATGGTCGAAAAGGGGGAGGGGATAAAAAGAGGCGCCAGGAGGGAATTGTTGGAGGAGGCGCAATTAAGGCCCCGAAAATTAAAGGCCCTAGGCAGTTATTATTTTAATGACAGGCGCTCGGACATTAAACTTTTTGTCTATTTGGCGACTGAACTGCGCGAAGACGCCTCCCATAAAGAAGAGCCGGAAGAAGAGGGAACTCAAGCCTTCTGGCTAAGTGAGAAAGAGATTGAGGCTCTCATGAAGACCAGGCTTTTCAATAACCATTCTTTAGCCGCTTGGCTCTTATATAAAATTAAAGAAACAAGATGAAAATTTTTGACAAGACCTTCAAACTTACCTTAGCTTCGGTCTTTTTGGCGGAAATTTTATCTTTCGTCGGTTTCCTCCACCCGGCCGCCGGAAGATTCTTCTTCTTGATGATCTTGCTCATAACCCTGGCCGCTTCGATCTACAAGCTCGAATACGGGCTTTTGGCGGTCCTAACGGAACTATTCATCTCTTCGAAAGGCTATCTTTTTTCCTTGAGCCTGGGTCATTTCAATCTCTCGATCCGCATCGCCATGTGGCTCGTCGTCATGCTCGTCTGGGGCGTCCGCTTCCTATCAAGGCTCATCCGCGAAAAGAGGCTCAGCTTCGGTTTCGATTTCTCTTACTTCTTGCCCCTATTCTTTTTTCTGGGTCTCGGCGGACTGATCGGCCTCTTGAAAGGGAACGGGCCGGCCGATGCCTTCTTCGATTATAACAACTGGTTCTATTTCGGCCTCTTACTGCCCTTGTCTGAAGTCTTTCATGAAAACAATTTTCGGAAGATCTTCAGCGTCTTCAGCGCCTCGATCGTCTGGCTCGCCTTCGAGACTTTCTCGAGCCTTTATCTTTTCTCCCATAACTTGTTCATGCGTCCCGTCTATAAGTGGATCCGGAACACCGGAGTGGGGGAGATCACCCAGATGCCGAACGGCTTCAGCCGCATCTTTTTCCAGTCGCATTTCTTCGCCCTGGCCGCCTTCTTCATCTTCTTCCTCCTTTTCGCCGGCGCCCGCTTGAAGAAAGAAAGAAGCTGGCCGTATTTCCTCGTCCTGACCGCTTCTTTGGCTTCGGTCCTGATCAGCTTCTCGCGCAGCTTTTGGGTCGGCCTGGCCGGGGGCGTGGGCCTTCTCCTCGCCCTGGCCGCGGGGTTGATCCGGAAGAAAAAGATATCCTGGAAAGATACGCTCTCTTTCGCCGGGGCCGGACTGATCTCGCTGGCCTTGAGCTTCGCCATCATGGCGGCGATCGTCAAGTTTCCCTTCCCGCGGACAGGCGCCGACCTGTCGGACGACCTCACCAACCGCTTGAGCAATTTTTCCGGCGAAGCGGCCGTCTCTTCGCGTTGGTCGCTTCTGCCGGAGCTCTGGAAGGGCATCAAGAAAGACCCGCTCCTCGGCCATGGCTTCGGCACGACCGTCACCTATAAATCTTCCGACCCGCGCGTCCTCGAGCTTCACCCGGACGGCCTCTATACGACCTATGCCTTTGAGTGGGGCTGGCTCGATCTCTGGCTCAAAATCGGCCTTTTGGGGGTCCTGGCCTACCTTTACCTCCTTTTCATCCTCTCCCGCCGGCTCTGGCGCCGTTTTTCGGCCGGCTCCGACCTTCTATCCGCGGGCTTCCTCTTGGGAATTTTGGTCATGGTCCTGGTCAACATCTTCACCCCTTACCTCAACCATCCGCTCGGTATCGGCTACCTGCTCCTGGCGGCCGTCTTGGCCGCCAGCCCGCTCCAGGTCCGGACCGATCCGCATCAGAGCGGAAGGGCTTGATAATTTTTCCTTTTTGTTATATATTATTATTTATAAATTTTAATCACTCTAAAAGACCCCCTTTTCCAGCTCCTGGAACGGGAGGATCAGATCTAAAAATGGCCGAGCAAATCATCACAAAAGAAGGTTATGATAAACTCCAGCAAGAATTAGAATCCTTGACCAAGGTCAAGCGCAAGGAGATCGCCGAACGTATCCAGAAAGCCAAGGATCAGGGCGACTTGAGCGAGAACGCGGAATACGCCGAAGCCAAGGATGCTCAGGCCTTCAACGAAGGTAGGATCGCCGAGCTTGAAGCTCTACTCAAGAACCTGACCGTCGTTGAGAACGGCCAGGGCAAAGATAAGGTCAGCATGGGCTCGGTCGTGACCGTCCAGGTCAATGACAACAAGAAGGAATACGCGATCGTCAGCTTCAACGAAGCCGACCCTCTGGCCGGCAAAATCTCGAACGAATCGCCCTTGGGCAGGGCCCTCTTGGACAGGAAGGCGGGGGACACCGTCTCGGTAACGACCCCGCGCGGATCGATCGATTATAAGATCTTGAAGATAGCTTAAAAGACCCGATAAAAGCAGGCCCCGAGGCCTGTTTTTTGTTTTGACTTTTATCCATCTTTTTAGTAAAATTAAGCATATAATTGTGGATTAAACTATGACAGACATAAAAGTCAGCGAGCACGAGGAAAGGTTGAAACGGCTTGAAGAGATAAAGAAGGCGCAAATCGATCCTTATCCGGCCAAGACCGGCCGCGACCATACGGTGGCGGAGATTTTTGATGAATTCGAAAAGCTTGAGAAGGAAGGCGCGTCCGTGATCATAGCCGGCCGCTTAAGGAGCCTGAGGGGGCACGGCAACCTGACCTTCGCGCACCTGGAAGACGGCACCGGCAGGATCCAGCTTGCCATCTCCAAAAAAGAGATCGGGGATGAAAATTATAAAAGATTCACCAGACTGATCGACGTCGGCGACTTCTTGGAAGTGAGCGGCGTCTGCTTCGTGACCCACAAGGGCGAAAAGAGCCTGATGGCCAGAGACTGGCGGCTCCTGACCAAGGCCCTGAGGCCCCTGCCGGACAAATGGCACGGCCTCCAGGACGAAGAAGAAAAACTGAGGAAGAGATACCTCGATATCTTGTTCAACCCGGAAGTCAGGGACTTGATCGGAAAGAGGGCTAAATTTTGGAACGCGGCCCGGGAATTCATGATAGAGAAGGGCTTCTTGGAGGTCGAAACCCCGGTCCTCGAGAACACCACCGGCGGCGCCGACGCCCGGCCTTTCGTCACCCATCATAACGCCCTCGATATCGACGTCTATCTAAGGATTTCGGCCGGCGAGCTCTGGCAGAAGAAACTGATGGTAGCCGGCTTCGAGAAAACCTTCGAGATCGGCCGGATCTTCAGGAACGAAGGCATGGACGCCGAACACCTCCAAGATTATACCCAGCTCGAATTTTATTGGGCCTACGCCGACTATAAGAAAGGCATGGAACTGGTCGAGGAGATGTATAAATATATCGCCCTAAAAACTTTTGGCAAGCTTAAGTTCACTATCGGCAAGTTCGAAGTCGACCTGGGACGGAAATGGGAGATTTACGATTATCAGGAGACCATCAAAAAATATACCGGCATCGATGTTTTAAAGACCAGCATCAAAGAGATCGAGGCCAAGCTGAAAGAATTGAAGATCGAATATGACAAGAAGGGCTTCAATATCACGCGGGCCATCGACAACCTTTGGAAATACGCCCGCCGACAGATCGGCGGCCCCGGCTTCCTGGTCGGCGTGCCGGTCGAAGTCTCTCCCTTGGCCAAGCGCTATGAGGACAATCCTTTGATCACTCAGAGGTTCCAACCGATCATCGCCGGCTCCGAGCTCGGCAACGGCTTCTCGGAATTGAACGACCCCATCGATCAGGCCGGGCGTTTCGCCGACCAGGCCAAGTTGAGAGAGGCGGGGGACGAAGAAGCCCAGATGTTCGACCATGAATTCGTCGAAGCCCTGGAATACGGCATGCCTCCGACCTGCGGCTTCGGCATGAGCGAACGCGTCTTCGCCTTCTTGAACGATAAGTCGGCCCGTGAATGCCAGATCTTCCCCCTGATGCGTCCGAAGGGCGGAAATCAGCCGGCGGAGAAAAAGAAGCCAAATCATGTAGAAAATTCAAATAAAAAAAATAGATAAAAATATGCATCGAAGCGTCGGCGCCATCATCAGAAAGGGGAACCAGATATTGATGCTCGACCGCAAGAAATTTCCGTTCGGCTGGGCCTGTCCGGCGGGCCACATAGACGAAGGCGAATCGCCCGAACAGGCGATCACGAGAGAGATTAAAGAAGAGACTGGTTTAGATATTAAAAATTTCCGGCCGCTCATCCACGAATTCGTGGAGTGGAACGAATGCTCTAAGGGCGAAAGGGGACATGACTGGTATGTTTTTGAAGCCGACGATTTCGAAGGCGAGCTGAAGATGAATGAAGCCGAAGAAAAAAATTTGGCCTGGAAAACGACCGACGAGATAAGAGGGGCGGAACTGGAAGAGGTTTGGCAATATTGGTTCAAGAAACTAAAAATCATATGAAAATAACAATCTTAGGAAGTGTCGCTTTCAGGAAAGAAATGATCGATGTCAGGAGCCGATTGGCCGAACTCGGTCATGAAGGGATAATTTCGCCAGTCATGGAGGAGCTCGCTTTAGGTAAAAACCCTGAACTCCTGGCCAAAATCGAAAGGGAGCACGCGGAAGCCAAGCGCGAAGGCGGCTATATCAAATGGTATTACAATTCCATCGTCAACAGCGACGCTGTCCTGGTCTTGAACCTTAATAAGAACGGCAAAGAAAACTACATCGGCGGCAATGTCTTGATGGAGATCGGCTTTGCCCATGTCCACGATAAGAAGATATTCCTTTATAATCCGGTTCCTGAGTATTCCTCCTATCTCGACGAGATCAAGGCCATGGCGGAAACAGTCTTGGATGGAGATTTAACTAAAATTTCATGAGCAAAGAGATCAATGCTGAAAAAATATTGGAATTCCTGCACGAGGCCGGCAAACTGAAGACGACCATCAGGTTCGGCGCCAATAGCATCATCCGCGGCGATTCGAGCGCTGACCACTCCTGGCGTCTCGCCCTGATGACTTTCCTGGTCGCCGAAGAATTAGACCTGAAGATTGACAGATACCGAGCTTTAAAGATCGCCCTCGTCCATGATCTGGCCGAGGCCATCGCCGGAGACACTGATGCCCGGCTGGTCCATTCAAAGATTGTCAGCAAAGAAGAGAAGGACAGGAAGGAGAACGAGGCCATCAAGAAATTATCAGGTTTTCTCCCTCCCAGACAAAAGAAAGAGATATTGGGGCTCTGGCGGGAGTACAACGATAAAAGCTCCGCCGAGGCCAAATTTATCACCGCTTTAGACAAGCTGGAGACGCAGGCTAAAATAATCGAGGAAGGTTATAAGGTCTATGACGCACCCGACCTGATCGCGACTTACGGCAATAAAGAGGTCGGCAATTTTCCGGCTTTGCTCGGCATCTTGAAAATCGTCAAGAAGAAGATCAGGGCCGAATTCAAAAAAGGCAAAATTCCTTGGAAGAAGGAATATGAATTAAGGAAAAAATAATATGTTAGATATAAAATTCATCCGAGAAAACGCGGAGTTGGTCAGACAGAACGCCAAGGATCGCCTATCCAAGGCCGATATCGACCGGCTTTTGGAGCTCGACAAAAAGAGGCGGGAGATGGAGGCGGAGCTGGATAATCTACGGGCGAAGAGGAACGCCGTCTCAAAGACCAAGCCGACTCCCGAGTTGATCAAGGAGATGAAAGAGGTCGGCGAGAGGATCAAGGCCTTGGAGGAGGAAATCATCCCGGTCAACGAGGAATTCCGCTCGTTATGGCTGGCTGTCCCCAATATGACCCATCCGGAGGTGCTCGTAAGCGAGAACGAGGACGATAATCCGGTCCTGGAAACGGTCGGCAAGCCGGCCAACTTTGATTTTGCGCCCCTGGACCATGTCGAGCTGGCGGAAAAACACGATCTGATCGATTTCGACCGGGCCACCAGGGTGAGTGGGGCCAAATTTTACTATCTGAAGAATGAATTGGCCCTGATGGAATTCGCCCTCATCCAATATGCCCTTTCGATCGCCACCAAACACGGCTTCATCCCGTTCTCGACGCCGGACTTGGCCAAGCGGGAAGTCCTGGAAGGCCTCGGCTTCAATCCGAGAGGGGAATCGACCCAAATCTATAACGTGGAAGATTCCGACCTGAGCCTGATCGGTACCGCCGAAATCACCATGGGCGGCTACCATATGGGCGAGGTCCTGGACGAAGAGGAGCTGCCGAAGAAGTATGTAGCCGTCTCCCATTGCTTCCGGACCGAAGCCGGCTCTTATTCGAAATTCTCCAAAGGTATCTTCCGCGTCCATCAATTCACCAAGATCGAGATGTTCCAATACACCACCCCCGAGACGAGCGAAGCCGCCCACAGGGAAATGCTCGAGATCGAGAAAGAGATCTTTAAAGGGCTGGAAATCCCTTTCCGGGTCATCGACCATTGCACGGCCGACTTAGGCGGACCGGCCGTGAGAACTTTCGATCTCGAAGCCTGGATGCCCGGCAAACCCAACAAAGAAGGAGGCATGGGCGACTGGGCGGAGATCACCTCGACTTCCAATACCACCGACTACCAATCACGCGGTTTGAATATCAAATATAAAAAGAAGGACGGCGAGAAGGCCTTCCTGCATATGCTTAACGGCACCGCCGTGGCCGTTTCCCGGGCCATGATCGCTATTTTAGAGAACAATCAGGAAAAAGACGGCTCCATCACTATCCCTAAAGTCTTAAGGAGCTATATGGGCGACCTCAAGAAGATAAAAAAATAATTTAGACGTCATCTCGAGCGCCAGCGAGAGATTTCGCGGAAAAAATTATCTTCAGGGTAGCTGTATGGTAGCTGTCGCTCCTCAACAGGACAAAATATTAAATTATTAACATAAAACTATGGCAAATTTCCTTACCCACAACCAGGTTTTGATCTTTTTGATCGGCCTCTGGACCCTGCCTTGGAAAGGCTACGCTCTCTGGCTGTCCGCCCGCAAGGGGCAGAAATGGTGGTTCATCGCTTTATTATTGATCAACACCCTAGCCGTCCTGGAGATCCTATACATCTTCATCTTCAGCAAGATGAAGAAGAAAGACGGAGATACCCACCCTGCCGCGCCAGAAGCAAAATAACCCCCATAAAAGACGAGAGGCTCCGGTAGCTAAGCTAACGGAGCCTTGTTGAGGAAAGAGCGGGGAGGGAGAGGGGAGGGGTTTAATTCCTTTTAAGGCCGAGGGGTTTGATGAACTTCTGGGCCTGCATCAAAAGAAAGATGCCGAGAAAGAAGAACGTTCCAGTTGCGGCGCCGAATATCGCTCCTATGGTAGTTCCGTCCTTAAGACCTTCAACTATCGAGTATTCATGGAGCGGCCACATGATTAAGGCGAACATATCCGCGACGCAGACTCCCGCCAACAGGCCCGCCATGAAGACTATCAGTCCCCAGGAACAGGGATTTTCCTCGGACATCAAGGGCTGATTTAACCCTTTCCAAACCTTCTTAAGCTTCTTCATTTACCCCGACCTTTCTCCTATCCCAAGATAGGAAAAAATGTTTACATACTTTTAGAATATTGTCAAATTTAAATAAAAATGTCAATAAAAATCGCATTATTATCGGGTGGCATCTCAGGTGAACGGGAAGTCTCCTTACGGACCGGCGAAAAGATCTTCGAAGCCTTGGATAAGAAGAAATACGAAGTTTTTAGGTACGACCCCAAGACCGATATGGAGAGATTCTTCACGGACGCAAGCCATAAGAAGTTCGACCTGGTCTTTCCGGCTCTGCATGGCCCTTATGGCGAAGACGGTCGCCTACAAGGCCTTCTTGATATCTTGAATATCCCTTATGTCTTTTCCGGCTGTCTGCCGAGCGCTTTGGCCATGGACAAGCATAAAGCCAAGATCATCGCCAAGACGGCCGGACTGGAGACGGCCGAAGATACGATTCTGAACCGCAACACCCAATATAACTTCGATCAGATCGCCGAACGGCTTTCTTTCCCGATCGTCATTAAGCCGGCCCAATCCGGCTCTTCGGTCGGTATGTCCATCGCTGAAAATAAAAATGATCTGGAGAAGGGGATAAGGGAAGCTTTCTCATACGACAATCTATTGATCCTGGAAAAATTCATCAAGGGCCGCGAATTTACGGTGGCGGTGATGGGCAAGGATAATCCGGAAGCCTTGCCGGTCATCGAGATCATTCCCAAGGTTTCTAAATGGTTCGATCACCAAGCCAAATACGAGGTCGGCGGGAGCGACGAGATCTGCCCAGCTGAAATTCCGGATCCTTTAAGAAATCGGCTTCAAGAGGCGGCCCTAAAAGTCTTTCAGGCGGTCGGTTGCAAGGACTTGGCCAGGGCAGATTTCATCTGGTCGGAAGAGGACGATAAGCTCTATTTCCTCGAGATCAATACCATCCCCGGCATGACTGCTACCAGCCTCGCGCCTAAGGCGGCTCAAGCGGCCGGCATGGATTTCCCCGGTTTTTTAGAAAAGCTGATCAGTTATAATATTAAGAATTATGAAGGGCGGCTCGCGGATTAAGACAGGTTCAAAAAGAGGGAACCCGGCCTATCGGACGCCCTCGAATTTCCGTTTCCAAAAAAGCGTAGCCAAAACCAAACATGTCCAACCGAACCAAAGACCTACAACTTTCCGTCATAAAACAGATCGAACTAAGGGCTTCTAAATACCCCGACGTCGTTTCGCTCGCCCAAGGCATCCCCAGCTTCGATACGCCCGACTGCATCAAGAGGCGGGTGGAAAATGCCTTGAAGAGGGGAGTGGTGGCTAAATATTCCTTGAGTCCCGGGCTGCCGGAATTGAGAGAATTGATCGAAGTCTCCTTGGCGCGGGAAAACATGTTTTATGACTGGCAGAAAGAGGTCCTGGTCACGGCCGGTTCGATCGAAGGCATCACGGCCGCCATCCTGGCCATCACCGATCCGGGCGACGAAGTGATCATCCCGGAGCCGACTTACACCAGTTACCGGGAAACGATCGTCTTGGCGGGCTGCAAGCCGGTCTTCGTGCCCTTGGACGAGGAAGGCGGCTGGAGCTTCGATATCGAAAAGTTCAAGAGGGCCATAACCGAAAAGACCAAAGCCATCTTCTATTGCAACCCCAACAACCCCACCGGAACGATCTATACCAAGGATCAGCTCCTTGAATTAGCTAAGCTCGCGGAGGAACATGATCTATTTTTGATTTCTGACGAGGTCTATAAGGATTTCCTCTTCGACGGAGCCGGCGGCGGCAAGCTCTTCTCTTTGGCTGAGCTGCCGGAACTCCGGAAAAGGGTGATCAGGATATTTTCTTTCTCCAAAGCTTACGCCATGACCGGCTGGCGCGTCGCTTATCTGCATAGCGATGAATCGGTCGTCCGGGAGATCCTTAAGGTCCATGATTGCCTGGTCACCTGCGCGCCGGTAGTCTCGCAATACGCGGCCATGGGCGCGCTCGAGATGGGGGATGAAGACATCCGATATTTCGTCAAAAATTTCCAGAAGAGGCGAGACCTGATCTGCGACCGGCTGGATAGGCTGAAAGATACCTTTTCTTATATCAAACCCAATAGCGCCTATTACGTCTTTCCGAAATTTGACGACGGAGCCGGAGATTCCTGGAAATTCACCTTGAAGCTTTTAGACGAACTGCAGATTGCGGCCGTGCCTGGCGTCGCCTTCGGTCCCAACGGGGAAGGTCATATCCGCCTGAGCTTCGGCCGGACCGAAGAAGATATCAATCTGGCTTTCGATCGGCTGGATAAATATTTCCTATGAAGATCCACCATCTCGCCATCAGTGTCAGAAGTTTAAAACGGTCAGCCGGCTTCTACAAAAGATTCTTCGGCTTCGAGGAAGCGAAAAGGTTCGAAAGGAAGGATCTGGGCGCGCGGGCCGTCTTCCTGGAATCGGACGAATTTCAATTGGAATTATGGGAATTTAAGAAGCAGGCCGAAAATAAGGATGATTTCTTCAGATTGGAGATCCTGGGTCTCAAGCACCTCGCTTTCGAAACCAAAAATATCGAGCAAGACTTCAAAAGATTCAAATCCCGCTCCAGGTCGGAGCTCCGAAAGGGAGCCAGCGGCGGCAGATACTTCTTCCTTGAAGACCCGGACGGCCTGCCTATCGAAATTTACCAACCATGAAACCATTTTTTAAAATTATCTTAAAATTTTATCTGAAGATCCTGGCCCGGATCACCCTCATCATCCATCGCCCGACCATCATCGCCATAGCCGGCAGCGCCAATAAGACCTTTGTCAAAGATGAGATCGTCAGGGTCTTGAAAAAAGCCGGCCTCGAAGCCGGCTCTAATCCCAAGAGCTTCAATACGGAGATCGGCCTGCCACTCGCCATCTTGGGCCTAAAGAGCGGCTATAATTCTTACAGGGATTGGCTACCTATCGTCTTGAAAGCGGCTTCGGCCCCGTTCCGGCCCGATTTCCCAGAATATTTAGTCTTAGAATTAGGAGTTTCGAGCCCCGGAGACATGAAATATCTTTTATCTATCATAAGACCGACGGTAGCGATCATAACCGAAATAACCCAACGCTATCTAGAAAGCTTCAATGATATGGACGGACTGGTCTCGGAATATGAATATCTGGTCGGACGGATGGATGAGGGCAGGCCGGTAATTCTGAACTATGACAATCCGAGGATCAGGGACATGAAAGACAAGACCCGGGGCCAAGTCATCTTTTATTCCATCCGAGATGATTCCGAAGCCATAGGATGGTCCGCCCTCGGAGCCGCGGCCGAAGAAGACGGCCAGACGGCGACCGTCAGCCATGGCCAGGATTCTTTCCGGGTCAAAATAAAAAAGTTCGGCGATCATCATTTATACGCTCTCCTGGCCGGACTTATCGTCAAAGATTATGTTGATCAAAAAAAGAAATTTTAATTATTCTCCCCGAAGAAACCCCAATCCCTTCTTCCAAAATAAAAAGCGAAGGAGGGGA
>JAKAJF010000020.1 GCA_021813875.1 bacterium
ACGTAAAAACAAGCGTCTCACCAATCTTAGCGTTGGTTCCAATAAATGGACGTTTATAAAGCATTTTAATACTACAGGCGAATGCATCGCTCATTTACGGAAGAATCTATACACCATAGCGGTAACTTCTTCTCATAAGAAGGGTAGAGAAACAAATCTTTATGAAAAAGATTTTACACAAAAACGCCTTGCTGTATGGTTTGGAAATGAGGCGAAGGGTATTTCTAAAGAAGCATTGAATAATGCGGATATGTGTATTCAGATTCCTATGGGGGGCATTGTTGAAAGTTTGAATCTTGGGACGAGTACCGGCATTATCTTAAGCTATATTGGATATCAGCGACTGAAGTTTATATATTCGCATGGAAAAGTAAAAATTAAACCCAAGAGTAAGACAAAGGCAAAAATGCGTTCATGGGAAGATTTTCTTGATACCGAATAATTATGATGAAAACCGAGCAAATCTCAGTTAACAGACTTTCTGGGCAAAACAGGGACATCAAACAAGCTGGGATTTTCTTTGTATATCGTCTTAATTTTTCTATAATTATATCAATATTGCTGTAGCTAAGCCGTCCTTTCGGTTCAAAGTTCCGGCAATCGTCTCCGCAAAAGCAAAATGAGGTTTGCCTGAGTACCTAATAATTAGCTATGGAATAGACTTAGTTGTTTAGGGAGAAGCTCACATTTAGCGGTGAATGCGATGGTGATCATTATCACATTCTTGAAAATTGAGAAGAAGATAAGATTGGGGAAAGACAACCACGAAGAGCAGGCTAGGAATTTTGGCCTGTCGGGTAGTTTTTTATTGGCACAAAGAAAAAGCTCTTGATAGTTTGAGGTAAAATTAAAAAATTCGGTACTTAGCCAATTATATAAGAAGATTCCCATGAATTTTATTCTCTTATTAAAGTCATCAATTATTTTTTTAAATAGTCATTCTGGTTCAATGTTGGTTTTACTGACAGCAGTTTATGTGGTTGGTACGTTATTGA
The DNA here is from genome assembly GCA_021813875.1 of bacterium. Taxonomy (GTDB): domain Bacteria; phylum Patescibacteriota; class Patescibacteriia; order Patescibacteriales; family JAKAJF01; genus JAKAJF01. The sequence goes on from JAKAJF010000020.1 coordinate 996, forward strand.
TGTGGTTTGAAATGCGTCAAACTAGATTGAAGGCCGAGGAATCTAATATTCAGGTTACTCTTGAACCGCAGGCTCGCTGGGGGAATTTTTTTGATCTCGTTATTGCAAATATAGGAAATGTGCCAGTTTATGATCTCAGCATATCAATGGAGCCAAAGGGATTAAAAACTCTAGGCGACAGAAAATTGGAAGATATTAATTTGTTTAAATATTCTATCCCTGTTTTTGGAAAAGGACAGACAATTAGTACATTTGCAATTTCATATGTGGATTTTATAAACAGTGAACAACAAAAACAGATTACATTCATTGTGCATTATAAAACCAGATCTGGCAAAAACCGTACTCAAAAATTTGATTTTGACCTTGAAGTATATAAAAATATGTCTGCTTCTTCGGAGAGTTCTCTTAGTGATGTAGTTACAGAGATGAAAAATATGACAAATAAAATAGATAGAATTTCACAGCATTTTGAGAAGAAAGATTTTGAAGAGAAATGTAGGTCCGTTAAATTTTAAATGAATGAAAGGCAGTGAAAGATAAAGGAGTAAAATTTGATGGCGATGAAAAACTTTTGTAAAAATTTGTAGTTAGAGGCATTCTGACAAAAAAAGTGCGGTTTAACTCATTTAAATAAAAGTATGCGCAAAACTACTCTCAAGGAAATCTCCAAGTTTGCCGCCGGCCTGGTGACCGGAGACCTGCTCGCTCTCCTCTGGTTCTACTTCGGCGGCTATCTGCCCTTGAATTTCTGGGGCTTGTCTTTCGGCAGCCGCGGAGCCGTCGAGGCCATGATCTTCGACGCTCTCCTTCTTGCCTTCCTGCTCCATTATGGCTGGCGCCGGTCGGATCTTCCGAAAACGAGCGGGGAGAAGAAGTTCCACTTGGTGGCCGGGACGCTTTTCGCCGTCGTCGCTCTTCTGCACCTTGCCCGCGTCCTCTTCGGTCTGGATCTGGTCATCGGCTCCTGGAACGCCCCTTATTGGCTGAACGGCCTGGGGGCGGTCGTGACTGCCTTCCTGTCCTTTGCCAGTTTTTCCCTGGCCAAGAACGAATAAATTTTTAAAAAAAATATGTCTATCGAAGCCATCATCTTCTATCTTCTCCCATCGATAGTCTCGGCTGCAACCTCATCACCCTCTTCGGGGAACAATGGTACGTGAAGCACTTCCGCCTTTTCTCCCGCCTTTTCCCGCCCGCGAAAGGTTGGGCCTTGTACTACCTGTTGCTGGTCCTCTGGATCGGCTCCCTCCTTTACAGGGCAGGCCGATTGTTCTAACTTCCCGGACAAAAAAAGCTGAAATAAAAATTTCGGCTTTTTTATTGGCTTCCCGCCGAAGGTGAAATTTTTTTGCATCCCGCTTGTATTAGTATATAGATGCTATTAATTATTAAATCAGTTTAATTATGAAGCAAAACATCCAAAAGATCTTAGCCCTTGGGCTGGCACTGGCGGCGATATCGGCCGCCTCCCTGTTCGCCTTCAAGCAGGCGCGCGCGGATGGCGACGACCACGCGAACGCCGCGAACAAGAATCAATACCTCGACTGGATGGATAATATGTATAATTACATGAGCCGCTACGGATTCGGTCCCAACGTTCCTGGCCGATATCTGGGAAGCCAGACCGATACGGAGCGGAAATATGGTCCGGCTTCCGGCCAAAATTTCGGTCCAGGAGGATTCGGCTGTCCGATGTTCGGGGACGCGGACGACGGTCCGAGAGGCCAGAACAACCCGGCCGGCAGGGAGAACGGCTGGGGCGGACCCGCCGAGAACGGAAACTTCGGCGGCTATATGGGGCCCGGAATGATGTGGTAAAAAATTATTAAGTTCGATCAAAGGCGGGCGCCCAAGCCCGCCTTTTGGCTGATTTGACATGGAGATGGGCGGAATTATAATAGAGGTAATAGAACATGAATATCAATAATAACACAACGGATGAAGAAATCGTCGAGCTTACGAGGAAGAACGATAAGGAGCTCTTCGCCCATCTGATCGATCGCTACGAAGCCAAACTGGCAGCGTATATAAAGAGGCTCGCTGCCAATTCCCCCGAAGCCGAAGACCTGGTCCAGCAAGCCTTCATAAATGCTTTTGTCAATCTCAATAATTTCGATACTGACCAAAAATTTTCTTCCTGGATCTATCGCATCGCCCATAACCTGGCCGTCAACTGGCTCAAGAAGAAAAAGGCCAACATCTCCCTGGACGATGATGACGAGGCGATGAGGCTCCGGCTGAAGGACAAGGTCGACCTTGAAGACGACCTGATGGCCAAAGAAGCCGGTACCCTGCTCATCGACGCCATCAACAGGCTGCCGGAAAAATTCAAGGAACCTTTCATGCTGAAATATCTGGAAGATAAAAGTTACGAGGAGATCTCCTTCATATTGAGGCTGCCCAAGAATACGGTCGGCACCTTTATCGGCCGGGCAAAAAAATTATTAAAAGCCGACCTGGAAAAAAACTATGTCAGATAAGCTCAAGAGCAAAATAATGGAGCAGGTCAGGAACAACGGGATCAAGATGAAATCCCGCTGGCTTTTCGTCGTCCGCGGCCTGAGCCTGAAAAGCGGCCTGGGCCTCGGCTTCGTCCTGCTGGTCCTCTTCTTCAACGCCTTCTTTTTTTACGTCCAGACCAATGGGTTGCTGGCCCACGGCGCCGGAGCCTGGTGGCAGATCATCCATAGCCTGCCTTACGATCTGATCTTTTTGATCCTGACCCTTCTCCTCTTCCTGAATTACCTGGTCAGAAGGTTCGATTTTTCCTATTCCCACCCCTTTTTCATCATCTTTTCTTCCCTGATCCTGCTCGCCGCCTTCTGGGCCTCGATCCTGTTCGCCTCCAACTTTAATCAAACCATGAAGGGTGCGCTTTTGAGGTCGAAGGTCAGCGTCCCCTTCTTTTCCGACTTCTATACCAGGCGCTGCGGAATGATGGATGAGGGCGCCCGGCCGCAAGGAAACGGCTGCATGATGAACGGACTTCCGACCGATGATCAATCTCAATAAAACGCCTCTTAAGAGGCGTTTTATTGAGATTTGCTTCATGCTATAATTGAAGGATAATCAAAAAATATGGAAAAAAATCAAATCCAAGGCCTTTCTTCGGAAGAGGCCGCTTCAAGACTAAAAACTTTCGGACCGAATAAGATGGAAGCGGAAGGAGATAGCCGCTTCTTGAAGATGATCAAGTCCCTGCTTTCACCCATCTCCCTAATGTTCCTGCTGGCGGCCGGCCTCTCTTATATCGGCGGCAAAATCTTTGATTTTTATTTCATCCTGTTCCTGATGTTCCTCAATTTCTTCGTCAGTTTCTGGCAGGAACGGAAGGCCGATAATGCCATCGAGCAGTTGAACAAGCTCCTGAAATTGACCGCCGAAGTCTTGAGAGACGGCAAATGGACGCACATAGATTCGGAGCTGCTGGTGCCGGACGACATCCTGCGCGTCTATATCGGCGACGTCATCCCGGCCGACCTGGAAGTCGTCGAAGGCAAGAACTTTTCGGCCAATGAGGCCGCGGTCACCGGAGAATCCATGCCGGTCGAAAAGAAGGACGGCGAAAAGATCTTTTCCGGCTCCTTCGTGGTCACCGGCCAGGCCCTGGCCCGGGTCAAGGCCACCGGCAAGAAGACTTATTTCGGCAAGATCCTCTCGTCCGCCGACAACAAGCCGAAAAGGAGCATCCTTGAGAAAGACATCCTGACCATCTCCAAATCTTTATCCATCTTGAGCTTCGCCGCCGTCCTGATCCTGTCCGCCATCTTCTTGTGGCAGCGCCTGCCCATCCTCGACACCTTGATCCTGGATCTGAGCCTGGTCATCGCCGGCATCCCCATCGCCCTACCGACGGTCCTGACCCTGATCATCAGCATCGGAGTCCTGAAACTGAGCCAGGAAAACGTGATTGTCAGAAGACTGGCCTCGCTCGAAGACCTGGCCAATGTCGACATCTTGTTCACCGACAAGACCGGCACTCTGACCAAGAACGAGATAGACATCCACCGAATCATCCCTTATGACACCGGAGAAGAAGCGGTCCTGACTTATGCCTATTTGGCCTCGGTCTCCAACGATCATGACCTCATCAACCAGACCATCATCAGAAGCTATCAAAAACTGCGTCTAAGCCCCGAGCCTTATGAGATCAAAGAATTCGTCCCGGCCGATTCCGAAAGAAAAAGAAGTTCGGCAGCCGTCGGCTACGGCCAGAAAGACATCTATGTCTCGGTAGGCGCCCCCCAGATAATAGAAAGGTTATGCGACCCGGCCGGACTGCCTCCCCAATTAAAGGCAGATATCGCCAAGGCCGCCGAAGGCGGCTACCGCGTCCTGGCCGTGGCCTTAAATTCGAAGGCGCCGGTCGAAAGCGGGATGAAGCTCGCCGGCCTGATGTTCCTTTCGGACGAGCTGAGGCAGAGCGCCAAGCAGACCATCGGTTTTTTGAGGGAGAACGGCGTCAAGGTCAAGATGCTGACCGGCGACCATCGCGCCATCGCCTACAGGATAGGCGGCGAACTGGGGCTCCGGCAGGAAGATATCTATAGCGAAATCCTGCCGGCTGATAAGTTTAATCTCGTTTCCGAAGGCAAAGCCGGACACGTGGTGGCGGTCACCGGGGACGGCGTCAACGACCTGCCGGCCGTCAAGACGGCCGATGTCGGCTTCGCGGTCTCGAACGCGGTCGGCGCCTTGAAAAGCTCGGCAGACATCGTGCTTCTGTCTTCCGGCATCTCCGTGATCACCACCGCCATCATCGAAGCCAGGAAGATCTTCGCCCGCATCCATAGTTACGCCGTTTACAGGATCTCCGAAAGTCTCCGGCTGATCATCACCATCTTTATCTTGGGAATCGTCTTCCGCTCTTACCCGCTGACGCCGATCCAATTGATCCTCTTGGCCATCTTTAACGACATCCCCATCGTGTCTCTGGCCTTCAACCGAGTCAAAACGGCCAAAAAACCGGCCAAGATCGAAGTGAAAAAACGCTTCATGATCAGCATGATGTTCGGCTTGGTGGGAGTTTTGAACAGCATCTTTTTCTTGATAATCATGCTCGGATGGTTCCATTACGGCTGGGCGATCATCTCGACCGCCTTCTTCCTAAAATTGACCGTCAGCGGACATCTCTTGGTCTTCGTCGCCCACACCCGGGAAAAATGGTACAAGTTCCTGCCGAGCAAGCAGGTCATCCTGGCCGTCCTGATAACCCAGGCGGTCGCCACCTTCCTGGCGGTATCGGGATTATTGATGGACAAGATTCCCGGATCCTTGGCCTTGTTCACCTGGATCTGGGCGATCTTTTGGATGCAGGTCGGAGATTGGATGAAAATTTTGCAAGAATTCTTAGAGAGGATAAAAAAACCGGCAGTCGCGGAAATCACAAATTGATATGCGGGAAAAGATAGGGTCAAAGGAAAATTATGAGAAAATAGGACCGACCGCTTGGGGCGTCGCTTATATGCGTTCTCTTTCCGATATAAAATACGCCGGGGAAATCTTTAAGGAATTGGAAATCAAGATCAAGCCGGCAGATTCTGCCGGCGCCGACTACTTAGAAACGATAAGATCCTCCAGACTGGCACCCCAACCTGAAGCCCGTTTCAAACTTATAAATAACCTACTTCAAGGAAATAAGACCGATCAAATTTTAGAAATTGCCGCCGGCCTTTCGCCTCGAGGCCTGTCCATGACCGAGGATCATTCTTTGAAATATGTTGAAGTTGATCTGCCGGAGATGGCGAGAAATAAAAGACAAATCGTCGAAAGAATCTCTTCCCGGGCTAATCTTGAACGGCCTAATTTATATATAGAAGATGGTGACGCCTTGGACTTGGATTCATTATTATCAGCTGCCGAGCATTTCGAAAAAAGACCCATCTCCATAGTTAACGAGGGGCTGATGCGTTATTTGAATTTTGAACAAAAAGCCGCGGTCGCCAGAAATGTCCATGCGTTGCTCGAAAAATTCGGAGGAGCTTGGATCACGCCCGACATCACCTTAAAGAGAGTCATCGATCATGAACAAGAAAGTGAGGATAATCGAAAGAAGGTCATGGTCTTGTCGGGAATCGATATAGAGAACAATAGTTTTAATAACGAGAAGGAGGCTAAATTATTTTTTGAAAATTTAGGCTTTAAAATCGAACGGCATGGATTCTCTGAAGCTTCGCCCCAGCTGACTTCTCCCCGAAAATTAGGGCTTACGCCCGGAGAGGTGCAAAAGCTGCTCCAAGATCCCGTCGTCTTTGTGATGAGGATCAAATAAAAAATCCGGCCAATCCGGATCTTTTTTAATCTTTTTCCGCGATCTCTTTGCCCGGATTGAGCCGGTAATAATTGAGGCCTACGTCTTCGATCCAGCCGTTGACGCTCTCTTCGTCAAAGCCTTCACAAGTATAACCGCACTTCCAGACGACCATATCCCTGGGAGTTCTGGCTCCCTGCCTGACGATCGCTTCGATGCGGTCGCCGACGATTGCGACCGCCTGGCTCGGCGAATCGAAACAGGAGTAGCCGCTCGGGGTGGGATTTTCCCGCCCTCGGTAACCCCAATAGTTATAGCAGTCGAGTCCGTCCTTCTTGGGCGAATGCAGGCCGAACTTGCTTTCCTTCAAGGCGATGCCGACCAGGAAGGCGGCCACGATCCTGTCTCTCCGCGAGATGTCCCCCATCATCTTTTCCATGGGGGTGCCTTTCAAAATAGGAGTTATTTCTTCATAGAGCTTCTTGTCTCCCGGGTCGACGGCCGTGCCCGCGGCGGAACTATCCGGGCCTGAGGCCAAAGAAACACCCAGGTTCTCTTCGTAGGTAGCGGTCGGGATAAGGCTCGAAAGCGGGATGAATAAGAAAAAAATGATATTGGCAAGAAGAAGCGGAAAGGTTAGGGCGAGCTTCCGGGGGCGGAAATCTAAATTAAAACCATCGATCGTTTCGGCTCGCCGCCGCTTCCTGATTTTCTTTTTTCTGGCCAATCTTTTGCGTTCGCTTTTAGAGAGTTTTTTCATGCAAAAGCTAAGGTTAGAGGAAATAAAAAAGAATAGCCTGCGGCTACTCTATCAAACCAAGAGGCACCTTAGCATGTTTTCTTAAAAAAATCAAGAAAAACATGGACGAAAAATTTAAAAAAGTTTAAGGTATAAGTATGAAGAAAAAAATTTTTTGGGCGATTGCCCTGATCGTTCTCCTGACACTGGGCGGCGGCCTTTATCTTTCTATAGGCCGCAAAAAAATTTCCGGGGTCCAGACACAGACCGACGGCTCGGCGGCCGTCCAAGAGCTGGTCGAAAATTTCGGAGACCGGCTGAAAGACGTCTCCTTGCTCGCCCCCAAAGACCTGGTAGATCAGGAGATCGAGGCCGATTATGGCTCCTTGGTCACCCCCGACCTCCTTAAGGAATGGAAGGCCGATCCTTCCCGAGCGCCGGGACGGCTGACTTCCAGCCCCTGGCCGGAAAAGATCGAGATCCAGAATCTCCAAGCGATCGATGAAAGTTCTTATCGGGTGGGCGGCCTGGTCGACGAAATTTCCAGCCAGGAAAAGACGGCCGGGGGCGCCGGCCAGCAATACCCGGTCAGCCTGAAAGTTGAGAGGATGGGCGGCCGCTGGCTGATCAGCAGCTTTCAGGGCTATTCGCCCCTGCCGGCCGGGGGCGCCTTGGAATATCTGAACATCCGTTATGGTTTCAGCTTCTCCTTGCCGGAAAGCTGGAAGGGCTATTCGATCGTGACCGGCACCTGGGAAGGTGATGCCGCGAGCGAGCAGGGCGACACGCCGGTCGAACACGGCCCCCTGATCTCGATCCGCCATCCGGCCTGGACCAAGGACCGCCCCCGCCAAGACATCCCGATCATGGTCTTTACTCTGGCCCAGTGGGATAGCCTGCTCCGGGATAAGTTCCACGTCGGCGCCGCCCCCATCAATCCTTCGAGGCTCGGCGTCAACGCCGACTACGTCTTCGCCTTGCCGGCACGCTACAACTTCGCCTTCCCGACCGGCTTCGAAGAGGTGGAAAAAATCCTGGAAGGAAATCCTCTGCGACCGCTGCCGTCAGGCAGGCCGGTCTCCCAGAAAGGCAAGCTCCTCCTTTGCGGCGGCATCCCGGACGGTTCGGTCGAGAACTTGACGGAAACGACCCGGCTCTTCGTCAACCTGCCCAAAGATGTCTATCCGGACAAGGACCATAATTTAAGCTTCAAGACCGTGACGGGCGATGCCCGGGCCAACTGGATCTCGAACGCCGGCTCTTATGGTGAAGCTTTCGAGGCCAGCCCCGATTGCTGGTCTTACTATTATGAATTCGACGGAAAAGGAGAGGTCGATCTGAGCGCCAAAAATTCCGATTACAAGATCAGGTTTATGGTCAAATAGATCAACCGGCTGTCGAAGGTGAAATCAGCACTCACAAAAACGAGAATTTAAAACAGGCCCTATTTGGGCCTGTTCTGTTTTCTATCTTTTCATCAACCGATCAATTTCGATGTTTCTCTTGACCGTATTGGCGGCGTGGAGAATGACGACGATCCGATCCTTGCCGCCCTTCCTTAAGCGGACCGCGCAATTGTCCCGAGCTTCGGTCAGGTAACCCACCTTCATGCCTAGAGGCTTCATGGCCAAGAGACTGCGGTTGCGGCTATAGATACGGACGCGACGACCGGTCTTCAATTCTTTAAAGGCGTAAGCCTTCATGACGCTCGCTTGGCGGATATAGTAGTTGGCAAAAGCCCGCTTGGCGATGACCGCCATCTCTTTGGCCGTGCTTTTATTCTGGGGATCGATGCCGGATGGCTCCGTAAAGACGGTGTGCTTCAACCCCAAGGCTCTGGCCTTGCGATTCATCCTTTTGACGAAACCGGCCCGGCTCAAGCCAGAGCGGTCGACCAAAGCGACGGCTGCTTCATTCGAGGAGGCGATCAACATCGCTCGCCATAAGTCCCTCTTGGTCACTTCGTCGCCCGGGCGCAGATCAATGCTGCTGGTCACGTCCCCCCGAGACACGAAAGGGCGGGTATAATCGACTTCGGCTCGGGTGATGACGACCTTCTTGTTAAAATTAATCCGTAGGTCAGCGAGCACTAAGGCAGTCATCAGCTTGGTCAAAGAAGCCAGGGGCAGAACCTTGTCCTGATTCTTGCCGCCGACGAATCCACCGGTCCTGGCGTTGATGGCGGCACTACAGATATCGACATCGGCGGCAGAGACCGTCTGGACGGACAAAAAGGAAAAGATTAAAAGGCATAAAACAATTAATTTCTTTCTCATGTTTGAATTATAACACAGAAGGGAGGAAAAAATTTTTTGGTAATTTTAGAAAAAAAATAAACCTTTAAAAATTTAAGCTGCTTTTTGTCTCCTTTCTTGACAAAAAACAAGATAAATGCTACAATTTTTTTAATATTTTTAAACAGTGGACCTTACAACCAAACAAAAAGGAGGTTAAAACGACAAGTTAGTTTAAGGCATTTTGGGGCGAAGTCATACGTAATTATTAACGCAGCATCAACTTGAAAAGGAGTTCAATATGGCACCTTCGGCCATACCAGCGGCAGTATCAAGAGGAAAAAAGTCCAAACCCAAGACAGTAACCGTAAAGGGCAAGGAGTATTATCTGCTCCCTGATCCAATCAGCGAGGCAGGTGGCAGGCCCATCACCCTGATCCGGGTCGGCGGCGTCATGTCGAGCTGCCAGCTGAACGGTTACACCGGAAGGCCGCTTAAGATCGTCGGCGTCGCCAAGGAGGCGCAAGAGTCGGGCGGAGTCATGATCACCGAGCATACTATGGTAGCTTTTACCCTGGCCGGCTCGGACCAGCCGCCCGCGATCGCAATCAAGCTCTCCTGCTTCGCCGGCTGGCAGAGTATCATGAGACTGATCAAGCTTTAGGAGGAATTATGCAGTTTCCATCATTATCGTCCCCGAAGTCCCCAAAACTTTCGAAAGAAGAGGCGCGTTATCTGGTCTTGTGCGCCATGCACGACCAGACCGAAGGCCTTTCGACCGCCATCCTCTTGTCGGAGAGGCGCGGCTGGCACTACATCCAGAACGAAGTGGAGACCGCCAAAAACAACGTTCAGACAATCATCAAGAAAAAAAAGGCGCTATTGGCCCAGCTCGAGAAGAGCTTGGCCGAGGAAGAGGCCGGCGTCAAAGGCCACGACTTCAAGAGCGTCCATAAGGGCAACCATCTGGCCGATACCGCCCTCACGCCAAGCTCTACCAAGGCTCATGTCACGAAGTTAAGGCTCGACCTCTTACGCGCAGAAGCCGCCCTCAAGATAAGAGGCGGTGAGCACCCCTTCGTCTGTATCACCTGCGGGGAACTTATCCCTAAGAAGCGTCTCGACGCCAATCCGCTCGCCGTCCGTTGCATAGACTGCGCGGAGCTCGTCGAAAGAAGCTGATCTCTGGCTGCTTGATGGATTCCCTGGGGAAAATCATCCCCCCTGCGTCGGAACTCTTTCAAGAGTCAGAGCTTAGCGGTGGGAGAAGGACGCATCTCCTTCCGCTCAGATCCGAGGTACAGCCCTCGGCTGCTCTATAGGCAGGGAGCCACAAAGCTCCCTGCCCAAACTTTCACACCCATCATTACCAAAGATGGGTGTTTTTTATTCCTTCATGAAAATTTAATTTTATCCTTCTATCTTAAAGAGACAGGCAATCTTTATCTACTTTCTTTTTGGAGGCGAAGATGAACCGAAGACTTTCAGCGATTGGTCTGGCTCTTTTCATGTTGCTCTTTGCACAAATCAGTTCCGCGGACAATAAGATCGTCAACGGCGGCTTCGAGTCCGGACTGGTCGGCTGGCTGCCGCCCATCCAGCAAGCATCCGGCAGCCACGTGGTCATAACGGATGACCCGACCCTGGTCATTT
>JAKAJF010000021.1 GCA_021813875.1 bacterium
GCTTCCGTAGTGATTTTGATCCTGGTCTCGGCGCTTTCCTGGGGCTTGACTCTTTATAGCTTCGTCTATTATATTTTCCAAGGTATGAATCAGGACGAAGCCGTGGTCAGGCAATTGGTCCGGGCAGGGGCGGCCGTCCATGATTACGTAGTCGCGACCGCGCCGGTCGACCTGACTTATTACCCGGTCAACATCTTCAATTCCGGCGATAAGAAATATGATTTTATCGCCCAGGTCGCCAACCTTAACAAGAGACATTGGGGAGAGCTGGAATATACCTTTGTCGTCAACGGCCAAGAACTTCCGAGCCAAGAAGGCTTCATCCTGCCGGAAGAGACCAAATATTTCATGGCCTTGGGCCAGAACTCCGAATCAATCCCTTATGGCGCCCAGTTCGTGGTCAAGAAGCTGGCCTGGCACCGTATCGATGCCCACCAGATTCCCGATTGGGAAAGTTTCAAGGCGAAGCATGAAAATATAACCATCCAAGATATTCAGACGCTTCCGGGCTCAAGCCAGGCTCCCGGCAAGGTAAATCTGGGAGAAGTCGATTTTACCGCCATCAACCAGACGGCTTACAATTACGCGGACACGGATTTTCTCATCCTCCTCTATAGCGGTCCCAATCTGATCGGCGCTAACCGGTACCAGGTAGATGAATTTGATTCCGGAGAGGAAAAGAAGATCGTCTTGGGCTGGCCCGATATCCCTTCCGGCGTCTCGGAGACGAGGGTGATTCCGGAAGTCAATTATATGTTGGCGGACTCTTACCTCAAATACCGGGGGGAAGCGGGATCGGACGGCGCCCAATAATTTATGTTCAATAGATTATTCTTTTATTTAAAAAATTTAGACTGGATCCTGTTCGTCTCGGTGCTCCTGCTCGTCTCTTTCGGCCTTGCGGAGATCTATAGCATCGCTCTCGGCCAAGGCTCGACGGATCTGCTCGATTTCAAGAAGCAGATCCTTTTTGTTGTCCTGGGCTTCCTCTTATTTTTCCTGGTGGCCTTTTTCGATTATCTCAATTGGCGCGACCTGGTGAGATATCTTTATGTCTTGGGCATCTTCGCCCTGCTGGTAGTTTTGGTCTTGGGCAAGACCATCAACGGCACCAGGGGCTGGTTCTCGCTCGCCGGCTTCAGTCTGCAGCCGGTGGAGTTCATCAAGATCATTCTCATCTTATTCTTGGCCCGTTATTTTTCTGATATCTCTTTGAAGGTGAGGCCGCTCAAGCATCTGTTTATCAGCGGCCTCGGAGCCTTGATCCTTTTCATCCTGGTGGCCGCCCAGCCCGATTTCGGCTCCGCCATGCTCCTTTTCGCCATCTGGCTGATGATGATTGCTCTGGCCGGCTTCAAGAAAAAATATTTTCTCATCATTTTTCTGGTTATTTCTTTTTTGAGCGTGGCCGGTTGGTCCTTTTACCTGAAGCCTTATCAGAAGGAACGCATCCTGACTTTCATCAATCCGTCCTTCAATCCGCTCGAACAGGGTTATAACGTCTCTCAGGCGATCATCGCCGTCGGCGGAGGCGGGCTCATGGGGCGGGGGATCGGCTTCGGCTCCCAATCGCAGCTCAAGTTCCTGCCCGAGAGCCACACGGATTTCATCTTCGCCGTCATTTCCGAAGAATTGGGTTTCTTCGGGGTCTTCTTGGTCTTATCCTTCTTTTCCCTGTTCTTCTACCGCTGCTTCCTGGCCTTGAAGCGGATAAATAATGATTTCGGCATCTTTTTGATCTTAGGCGCCGTGGGCTTGATTTTTATCGAAATGTTTATTAATATTGGTATGAATATGGGGATCTTACCCGTAGTGGGCATCGCGCTGCCCTTTTTAAGTTACGGGGGTTCCAGTATGATGGCCAACTTGGCCTTGGCCGGCATAATCGAGAGCATCATTATCCGATCAAAAATTAGATAAAATAATATGAACAAAAAAATTACTCTAAAAGCAGAAGAAAGAAAAGAAGGGGGAAAAGAGACCATCCGCGAAGGTTATGTCCCGGCTGTCGTTTACGGCCCGGAAACCGCTCCGTTGAGCCTGAAGGTCAAGAAGCTCGAATTCGAACATGTCTTCGCCGCCGCCGGCGAATCAAACATCATCGACCTGGTCGGATCCGGCGATCCCATGAAAGTCATCATCAAAGGGGTGCAGGCTGATCCGATCAAAGGCAATTTCATCCATGTCGATTTCTACAAGTTGGACATGAACAAGAAGATCACTACGGAGATACCTTTGCATTTTATCGGTGAATCCAAGGCAGTCAAGGAACTGGCCGGCGTCCTGGTCAAGGCCAAGGACAGCCTGGGGGTCAAATGTCTGCCTCATGACCTGGTCGATCATATCGATATCGATCTTTCCGGCTTGAATACCTTTGAAGATTCCATCCGTATCAAGGACCTGAAAGAGATCCCGGGTATTGAATTTGTCGATGATCATGAAGAGATGCTGGTCCATGTCATGGAGCCTAAGAAAGAAGAAGAGGTTCAGTCCGCTCCCGCCGAAGCCGCTGCCGCTCCCGCGCCGGCCGCCGAAGAAAAGAAATAATGAAGATAAAAAGGGGGATGTTAGGACTCGTCAAAAAAAACAAGAAAAGATTGATCATATTTTTTCTTGTTTTTTTATTGGCCGCGGTCTTGAGCGTCAGGCTATCAAGAAAGCCGGCCGTTCCAACCTCCAGGACGGCTACTGAGGGTGCGGGGACCGGCGGCCAGATAGCCGGCCCCGTCCAAGCTCCGGGCGGGCCCATCTGTCCCGGTTGCGTCAGGAGGCGGATAGACGGGCGCTTGGTGGAGCCGGGCCGGGAGAATCTCTTCCCCGTGGCGGTCATGATCGAAAACCATGTCGATGCCCGCCCTCAGGCCGGTCTGGCCCAGGCCTCCCTGGTCTATGAAGCCGAAGCCGAAGGTGGCATCACCCGCTTCCTGGCCATCTTCGCCGGCGGAGAGGATATTAAAAAAATAGGTCCCGTCAGGAGCGCCCGTGAATATTATCTTAATTGGGCCAAGGAGTTGGGCGGATTATACGTGCATTGCGGGGGAAGTCCCGAAGCCTTGGCCGACATCCCCAAGCTCGGCATTTTGGATTTCGATGAATTTTTCCGGGGAGGATATTTTTGGCGTGACCAGGCCCGATCCGCGCCCCATAACCTCTATACCTCTTCCGAGCTCCTGGAAAGATATCTGCGAGAAAAAGGCAGGGCCGAGGGCGACTATCAGCCCTGGAGATTCAAGGACGATCAGCCGCCGGCGGAGGCGGCTTCCTCTTCCATCCTGATCGTTTTTAAAGCGCCTGATTCTGTGGTAGAATGGAAATATGACCGAGGCTCCGATTCCTATCTGAGGTATCAGGCCGGCCAACCTCATCTGGATGCCGACGGGCGGCAGATCACGGCCAAGAATGTAGTCATCCAATTCGTCAGATCCAAGATCATCGACGAAAAATTGCGGCTCAGGCTCGATAATATCGGTTCCGGGGGAGCGGAGATCTGTCAGGACGGGAATTGCCGGCCAGGTTCCTGGAAGAAGGACTCGGCCGCCTCTCGGACCCGTTATTATTACGGAGACGGGGAGGAAGCCGTTTTTGACGCGGGCCCGATCTGGGTGGAAGTCGTGGCAAAAGGCAGGCAAGTTAATTTTTAAAAATATGAGAAAAAGAGGGTTTACCTTGATCGAAGTCGTAGTGGCCGTCTCTATCATCGGCTTTTTGATGGTTTCCGCCTTTTACGCTTTTAACGTCGTAAGGATGAATTCGAGGGACGCCCTGCGGGTTGGCAATATCGCCACTTTAAGCAGGGCCATGGCCCTTTATCAGAATAGCTCCCAGGCCGGCTTTCCGGCTTCCACCGGCGAATGTCTGACCGGTGCGAGCGGGGTCGGCCAGGCCCTGGTCAACGCCAAAGCTATTGTCGATATCCCTAAAGATCCGCTCTGGCCGTCTAACGCGCCGACGGCTTTCAGCGGCGGCGCGACCCAGGATTATCCGGTCAATCCTTCGGCGGATTTTTGCTATTGGTATTATTCGAATTCAAATACGAGCTACTATCTGAGTTATTACCTCGAATCGACTTCAAAATCTGGCAATCAGGGCATCCACGTGGTTTCCGGTTCATAAATATGCTTGAAAGGAAAATCTCTCTCGACTTAAAAAAAATTGCCTTCTTGTCTTTCATTTTCAGCGCCATCATCATCGGCATCATCGGCTTTGACGTCTTTACGGAGAAAGCCCAGGATCTGAGGCGGAAAGCCGATATGGATGCCCTGGCGAAAGCTTTGGACATGTATTATCTGAAGCATGGCGCTTATCCAGATTCCGACGATGATTGGCGAGGCTGGGATTTGAGCTATGCTTCTGGCAAAAAGAGTGATTTTTTAAAAATTTTAGTAGATGAAGGATTTTTGAAAAAAGAGGCCCGGGATCCCGTCAATGACGCTACTTATTATTATCGTTATCAGAGATTCAGGGCCGGCAGTTTCGGGTGCGACAAGGCTTTTTATGTCTTGCAATTATCAAGCTTCAGGCTGGCCGCGGAATCGACCGGCCGGGGAGAGTGTCCACAGATAAGATGGACCGATCTGGCTCCGAACGGCTATACTATCCAGGCCTTCGAGTGATTAAAAATTTTTCAGGACCGCCATCCGATAAAGACCGCAGAGGTCTTTTTTTATCCGCAGACGGAAACCGGGCAGCAGCTTCTTCCGGAGATCCTTGATCATCCGGCGCTGGCCGGGATCGATCTCGATGATGAGGGCGACCTTCTTGCCTTTTAAGTCCTTGACCTGCCTGAACAAGGGTCGGTAATATCTGAGGCCGTCACGGCCGGCTTCAAGGGCGAGTCGCGGTTCGGACCGGATGGAAGGGGAGGTCTTTATCTGGGCGGGGGTGAGATAGGGGAGATTGGCTATGATGATTATTTCTGAGTTTGGATCTTTGATCTTTGATTCAAGGAGAGGAGCCAGCAAATTTCCCTTGAGAAAAGTTATATTCTTTCCAAGCTTATGTGTTTTGGCATTTTGCCGGGCTATTTTGAGAGCTTGTGAGGATATGTCTATGCCTATGAAATCGTCTCTTCTTCCTTGTCTCTTCTTCCTTGTCTCTTTGGCGAGAGAAATTATGATGCAGCCAGAGCCGGTGCCGATATCAATGAAAGAAACCTTTTTATCATCGGCGACCATCAAAGCTTCCTCGACCAAAGCCTCAGTCTCGGGGCGGGGGACCAATACGTCCTTATTAACTTTAAAATCCAGGCCGTAGAACTCTTTATGTCCCAAGACATAAGCTAGAGGCTCGCCCTTGAGGCGGCGGGCGATCTTTGATCGTATATCTTTGATCTTAGATGGGGGAAGGATAGATTCTCCATGAGCGAGGATGAAAGCACGCGGTTTTTTTAAAGTTTCTTCCAGCAGCAGATCCAATTCGAAGACATCTATCTTCTTGAAATATTCCTTTTTGATATCGGTGATGGTCATAAAAAATAAACTTCGCTTTTGGAGCGAAGATTTATTGATTATTGAGCGGCCCTTAGTTTGAGGTCTTCCTCTTTCAAGGCATTGATCATCTCGTCGAGCTCGCCGTCCATGAAGCGGCTGATGGAATGGAGGGTTAGTTTGATGCGATGATCGGTGACCCGGTCCTGAGGGAAATTATAGGTCCTGATCTTTTCGCTCCGGTCGCCTGAGCCGATCTGGGCCATCCTTTCGGCCGACTCTTTTTCGCGCCTTTCTTCTTCCATCTTGGCCAAGAGGCGTGATCTTAGGACCTGCATGGCCTTTTCCTTGTTCTGGTGCTGGGATTTCTGGTCCTGGCAGCTCACCACCAGTCCCGTGGGCAGGTGGGTGATGCGGATGGCGGAATAAGTGGTGTTGACCGATTGGCCGCCCGGCCCCGAAGAGCAGAACGTATCGATCCTGATATCTTTCGGTTCTATCTTCAGGTCGATTTCCTCGGCTTCCGGCATGACGGCCACGGTCACGGCCGAAGTATGGATGCGGCCGGCCTTTTCCGTTTCTGGGACCCTTTGCACGCGGTGGGTGCCGGCTTCGTATTTAAGATCGCCGTAGACGCCCTTGCCTTTGACGGCGAAGATGATTTCTTTGAAGCCGCCGATGCCGATGCGGTTCGAATCAAGGACATCGATCTTCCAGCTACGTCTCTCGGCGTAGCGGGTGTACATGCGGAAGAGATCGGCCGCGAACAGGGCGGATTCGTCGCCGCCGGTGCCGGCCCTGATCTCGACGATGATGTCTTTCTTGTCGCGCGGGTCGGCCGGATGGAGCTCGAGTTCGATCTTCTTTTTGAGTTCTTGGGCCTTATTTTGGAGTTCTTCGAGCTCCGCCTGGGCCATTTCTTTCAATTCGGCGTCCTTTTCTTCCTTGATGATCTCTTCGTTCTGGGCGAGGTGATCCTCGGTCTTTTCCAATTCAAAGATCATCTCAATGGCATCCTTGAGTTCGGCGTGCTGGCTCGAGACTTCTTTCAGTTTTTCCGGATTGTTGATGACTTCCGGACTTGAAAGCTGTCCTTCCACTTCTTTGAATTTTTTCTTGATATCTTCGTACATAAAATCTACGTGTCATTCTGGAGGCTCGCTCGCGAGCCGATAGAATCTCGTGGGCAGTGAATTGGCAACGGGATCCTATCGCTCACTTCATTCGCTCCAGGATGACGCCCAAAAAGAGAAAACGGCTACTCTTTAAAGTGTAGCAGATCAAAGCCACACCTAAAAGAATAGCCGTTTTTGTATGGCTACTTTTCGCTTTTCGTTTTGGCGGCCTTCTTGACGGCCTTGGCCGCCCTCTTGGCGGTCTTGCCCTTGACGTGAGCCTTGTCTTTCTTGGCCTCGATCTTGGCCTTGAATTTTTCGACGCGGCGGGCAGTATCGACCAGTTTCTGTTTGCCGGTATAGAAGGGATGGCAAGCTGAACAGAGTTCGGTCTTGATCTCCGGCAAGGTCGATCCTGTTACGAAAGTGTTTCCGCAGGCGCAGCTGACTTTGGCGTCCGGGTAGTAAGTTGGATGGATACCTTTTTTCATATTGAAATTAAAAATCTGCCTTTCTGGCAGTCCTTTATTTTTGCAAATTTATATTATCATATTCTTTATTTTTTGGCAAGAGTAAAAAAGCCGTCTTTTATTGACGGCAGTTCATCCGCCGCCAAGAAGGCGTTGTATACCTCCAATGGCGGTAAAGATGAAGAAATAGACCTGGATTACGAAAGTTCCCCATGCTTTGGCCCTGAATGTCTCGATTCCGGCGCCCAGTTGACCAAGGAGCATGCCGACGGTAAAAATGAGGAATTCATCTTTGGGCAGGTTGCCGCCCTTCCAGGAAAACCACCCCCAGACTAATAACTGGGCGGCTATCATTGAATAAAGAACCGGCTTATTCCATTTCATCCTTTTCCTCCGTGAGCGTGAGTGAGTTGATTCTGTATGAATGGATTTATTATTTTAATGGAAGAAATCTTTTTTGGCAAGAGTTCACCTCGTCTTTAAAGTTTATAAAATAAAAAAACTGTCATTGCGAGTCCCGACATCGGGACGGACTCCTGGCAATGACGGTGTTAAAAAAACCGCCGATCGCTTTCGCTTTCAAACGGTTGTATTATGAGTCTAAGACTCCCTAATGGCAGGATAGGCACTCTTTTCTTATTAAATCTTTTGGCGCCTTTTCTCCGTTCAGGGAAAGCATTTTTGAGAGCTCGGAGTAACCCGGCTCGTCCTTGTTCACAACCAGCCTTATGCTGGTCGGAGTAATCGGCAGATTACTGTTCCCCACGGAAGCGATAGAGGGCAGTATCCGGTCGAGCTTAGATACGCGCTCTACGTTTCCGTCGCTTGAAATTAATAAAGCTCCGGCCTTGCCGGCGTATACTACCATGCCGACAGTTTTCTCCTTCGGGGCGGCGGGCATCTTCTCGCAGCCCAGTAAAACCATAAAAAGTGCAAAAACAGTTACGGCCGCAATCCTCATTATTACCTCCCTTTAAATGAGTTGGGCGAAATTGCCCCGTAATAAGCATCAATTGCCTATTATTATTTATTAGCATAAACTTAAAAAGATGTTAAGAGTTGACTAAAACAAGAATCTGTTGTAATTTATTTATATATAAAAACAGGCAAATTCTGCCTTTTTATTTATTTATAAATCTCTCATACTCCGGCCCGTTTCGCGCTAAAGCCGCGGCGGGCAGATTTTTCCTCCCGACTAACGGGAAGCGGAGTAGAGGCTAATCCGCCAGAGGCGGACTAAAAGGAAAAAATATGTCAAAATTACCGACAATCGAAGAGATGTTGAAGGCCGGGATGCACTTCGGACATCGCACTTCTAAATGGCATCCCAAGATGAAGCCGTATATCTTTACCGAAAGGAACGGCATCCATATCATCGATCTGGCTAAGTCCCGCGAATTATTGGGCGAAGCCGCGGAGTTCTTGAAGAAATCGGCCGCGGAAGGCAAGTCGATCCTGATGGTCGGCACCAAACTGCAGGTCAAAAAGAATCTGAAGGCTGCCGCTGAAGAAGCCGGCGTCGCTTACGTTTCCGAAAAATGGTTGGGCGGACTTATCACCAATTTCCCGGTCATGAGGAAATTGATCCGGAATTATAAAGATCTGCTCGAAAAAAAGGAAGCAGGCAAGTTGGATAAATATACCAAGAAAGAGAAGCTTGAATTCGACAGGGAAATCAGCCGCCTCGAGACCAAAGTCGGCGGCCTGGTCAGCCTGACCAAGATTCCTGACATCATTTTCATCTGGGATATCAAAAAAGAGAAGACCGCTCTCGCCGAAGCCGCCAAGAGGAATATCCCGATCGTCGCCATCTGCGACACCAATGCCAATCCGGCCAAGGTCGATTACGTCATCCCTTCGAACGACGACGCCACCAAGACCGTCAAGTTGGTCCTGAACTCGATCAAAGAAGCGATCATCGAAGGCAAGGAAAGCGTTAAAAAATAAATTAGCCCGCAAATCAACAAATTATTTCACAATTCACAAATAATTTATTTGTAAATTGTAGTTAGATTTGTAGATTTGTGGAGTATATTATGGAAAAATTAAAAGAATTAAGAGAAAAAACCGGCGCCGGCATCGGCGATTGCAAGAAGGCGCTTGATGAGGCTCAGGGAGATATCGAAAAAGCCGTTGAAATATTGAGAAAGAAAGGCATCGCCAAGGCTGGCAAAAGAGGCGACCGCGAAGCCGGAGAGGGCGTCATCAAAGTGGCTACCAACGATGCCGAGACCGAAGGTTACATCTTAGAAGTCAATGCTGAGACCGATTTTGTTGTCCGTAACGATAAATTTCAGGAATTCTCCGATAAGATTTTCGGGCTGGTCAAAGGCCAAAAGCCGGCCGATCTAGAAGCGCTCCTGGGCTTGACCATGGAAGATGGCCATAGCGTCAAGGAGAATCTCGAGAGTCTGAGCGGCGTCATCGGCGAAAAGCTCGGCATCAAGAAGTTCGACATCCTGACCGGCGGCTCGGTGGCCGTTTATTCCCACATGGGAGGCCGGATCGGCGCCGTCGTTGCCTTGGACAAGGCCGGCGAAGCCGATCTCGCCCGCGACATCGCCATGCAGGTGGCCGCCGCCAATCCTAAATACATCTCTCCCGAGGAAGTGCCGGCTGAAGAATTAGACAAGGAAAAAGATATTTACGCCGAACAATTAAGGAAGGAAGGCAAGCCCGAAGAGATGATTGAGAAGATCCTCGGAGGCAAAGTCGGCAAATATTACGAAGAAGTCTGCCTCCTGAAGCAGGAATATATAAAAGATGAGAAGAAGAAGGTTGAAGATATTCTTGGTCCGTCTAAGGTGGAGAAGTTCGTAAGGTACTCTTTATAATTAAAGATGCAAAAATCAAAAGACAAGGTGATGGTTAAAAAGCAGGCTACCATCTTTTGTTTTGATCTTAGTTTTTAATTTCTATGAAACTCGCCCAAATACAATTCGCGTCCTGGGACAAGGTCTATAACTTTTCCCTGAACGGCTTGGATCTGGCTTTGGGCGATCTGGTCATCGTCAATACCGATCTGGGGATGGAGCTCGGCGAAGTGGTCCATTTCATCGATTTGCCCGTCGAGAAGGCGGACGAGGCCGGCTGCTCCTGCCCGAACAAAACTGCCTGTCCCCACAAGGCGGTCAAACCGGTCTTAAGAAAAGCCTCTCAGGCCGACTTGGAAAGGACGGCCGACTTGGAAACCAAGGACAAGGCCCTGGATTATTGTAAGAAACTGGCCAAGCAATATGACCTGCCGATTAAACTGATCGATGCTCATTTTTCCTTCGACGGCTCCCGCATCACCTTCGCCTTCATTGCCGACGGCCGGGTCGATTTTAGGGAGCTGGCCAAGGATCTGACCAGACACTTCAACCGCACCGTCCGTCTCCAGCAGATCGGCATCCGGGACGAAGCTAGGATCATGGGCGATTACGGCCGTTGCGGCCGTCCCCTTTGCTGCGCCCGCTTCTTGAACGATCTGGCTTCCATAACTTCGGAAATGGCCGAAGCCCAGCAATGTGCCCACCGCGGCTCCGACAGGCTTTCCGGCATCTGCGGCCGCCTGATGTGCTGCCTTTCTTACGAAGTCGAAGGCTATACGGATCTGGTGAAAAATATGCCGCCGATCGGCGCCAAGGTGAACGTCGATGGCAGGCGGGGGATGATCGTCGGGCATCATATCCTGAAGCAATCGGTCGACGTGGAATTTCCGGGCGAAAAAGAGAACGAAAGATCGGTCACCATAGAGGTAGACCTGAATAGGCATAAGAACAAAAACGGGGGGAAATGATGGAGAGATCGGAAGGAGGGGAAGGAAGCTTTGAAAATTGCCTCAGGGAGTATAAGAACGCTCCCGAAGGCGAGAAGGAGGACTTTTTTCAAAAGGCTTTGCGCGCGACCCGGGGAGATCGGGACCTATGTGTTCTGGGAGAAGCGGTCAGGGAGAGGAATTCTTCGGCCCAATAAGACGGGGATACCCGTTTTTTTTATTTCTGAAAGATGCTATAATTTAAGAAATAGTTAATAATTTTAAAAAAGATATGAATATCGCCATCAATGGTTTTGGAAGGATCGGCCGGGCCGTTTTCAAATCCCTCCTGACCCGCAAGAATATCAACGTCGTAGCCATTAATGATCTGACCGACACCAAGACTTTGGCCCATCTCTTGAAATATGACAGCTGCTACGGGACCTATCCGGGCAAGATTTCGGCCACGGCCGATAGCCTGGTCGTCGATGGCAAGAAATACCGGGTGACGGCCGAGAGAGAGCCGGCGAAGCTGCCCTGGAAAGACTTGGGCGTCGATATCGTCATCGAGAGCACCGGCCGCTTCACTAAGAAGGAGGACGCCTCCCTGCACCTGGCCGCCGGCGCCAAAAAAGTGATCATTTCCGCTCCCGGCAAGGGCGATGTCAAAACCATCGTCTTGGGGGTCAATGAGGAAAAATTAAAGAAGAGCGACAAGGTCGTTTCCATGGCTTCCTGTACCACTAATTGCCTGGCTCCGACCACGGAAGTCATCAGGAAGAATTTCGGCATCGTGAGAGCCATCATGACCACCATCCATTCTTACACGGCCGACCAGAACCTGGTTGACGGGCCGCATAAGGACTTGCGTCGTGCCCGGGCGGCCGCTTTGAACATGGTCCCGACCACCACCGGCGCCGCCATCGCCGTCACCGAGACCATCCCTGAATTGAAAGGCAGTTTCGACGGCATGTCCGTCCGCGTCCCCACCCCGGTCGGTTCACTCTGTGACATGGTCTTTGTGACCAGGAAGAAGGCCGACGTCCAAACCGTCAACGCCGCCCTGAAGAAAGCGGCCGCGAGCGGCCGGCTCAAA
>JAKAJF010000089.1 GCA_021813875.1 bacterium
CACTTGGACCGGTGGTCAGATAAAATTTTAAAAAATGGTTTCCTTCACTTCCAACAAAATATTTTTAGATTCCGAAACGGTCGCCGAGCAATTGCGGAGCGCCCGGCAGGTCCGGGAATTGAAGCTGACCGAGGTGGCTAAAAGATTGAAGATCAGCCTGAAATATCTGGAAGCCCTGGAAAAGGGCCAATTAGAGAAGCTGCCGCAGGGGGTCTATGGCAAGAATTTTTTGAGAGAATACGCCATCTTCCTCGACCTCGACGAAAAGGAGTTGATGAAAGTCTTCGAACGGGAAAATTTCGCTCCGGCCGCTTCCGGCGAAGAGCTCTTCTGTCAGCATGCTTCAAAGAGCCATTATTTCCTGACCTTGCCCCGGATCATTAAGAATTCCCTGATCGCCGGCCTGATCGTCCTCTGTTTCCTTTATCTGGGCCGCCGTCTGGAAATGATCGTAGCCGCGCCCAGTTTGGTCGTGACGAGTCCCCAGGAAAACCTGATCACTACCGATAAGACCATCAAGCTTTCCGGAACGGCGGAGGCCGAGACCGAAGTGGACATCAACGGCGAATCCATCTTGAGCGATTCCAACGGCAATTTTTCCAAGCAGATAGACCTGAAGGACGGGGTCAATCTCATCACCGTCACGGCTAAGAAAAAATACGGGCGCGAAAGCACGATCCAGAGGCAGATCCTGGTCAAGGGAGATAATAATTCCAATATAAATTAATTTTAATAGTTGTTTGCCATTGCGAGCTGCCCGTCGGCAGACGAAGCGACCTTACGACACGCGGATAAGCGGGCGCCAAGGATCGTTCCGTCGTCTCGCAATGGCAACTCGGATGATGAAATATATGGCAGACAAAAATAAAGAAGAGATAAACGATCGGATGGAAGCCGCGCGCGCGGCCATGGACCAGATCAAGAGCAAGTTCGGCGAAGGCGCGATCATGAAATTCGGCGAAGCCAAGAAGACCGACGTCGATGCCGTGCCGACCGGCTGTTTGTCGCTCGATATCGCCCTGGGCATCAACGGCGTTCCTCGCGGCCGCATCATCGAAGTCTTCGGTCCGGAATCTTCCGGTAAGACCACCCTGGCCCAGCATATCGTGGCCGAGGTCCAGAAGCTGGGCGGCATCGCCGCCTTCATCGACGCCGAGCACGCCCTCGACCCCGATTACGCCGCCAAGATCGGTGTCAACGTCAAGGAGATGCTCATCTCCCAGCCGGATACTGGCGAGCAGGCCCTGGAGATCGTCGAGACCTTGGTGCGTTCAAACGCCGTCGACGTTATCGTCGTCGACAGCGTGGCCGCCTTGGTCCCCCAGAAAGAGATCGAGGGCGACATGGGCGACCAGCACATGGGTCTCCAGGCCAGACTCATGAGCCAGGCTTTGAGGAAACTGACCGGCGTCATCGCCAAGAGTAAGACCATCGTCATCTTCATCAACCAGATCAGGCTGAAGATCGGCGTCTTTTTCGGCAACCCGGAGACGACTACCGGCGGCACCGCCCTGAAATTTTATTCTTCTTTGAGGATCGAAATCAGGAAGTCGGCCCAGATCAAGCAGGGCGACAAGATCATCGGCAACCGGGTCAAGGTGAAGATCGTTAAGAACAAGGTAGCCGCGCCTTTTAGGACTTGCGAGTTCGATATCATGTATAACGAGGGCATCTCGATCGCCGGCGACCTCTTGGACACCGGCACTGCCTACGGGGTCATCTCCAAGTCCGGCAATTCCTATAGCTTCGGGGAGATCAAGCTCGGGACCGGGCGGGAGAACGCCAAACGATTCTTGAATGAAGATAAGAAGCTCATGAAGGAGATCAGGAAGAAAATTTTGACAGAAGTGAAGTCCGGCGAAGCGGCATAATTAGTATTATTTTAAAAATATGAAAGAAAACTTTGAAGGATTAAAGCCCTTTCATCAAAATAACGAAGCAAAAGCCGAAGAGGGAGATTTAAAAGAAATAGAGAAAGAAACCGACAGGCTAACTGAGGTTTACAAAAAAGCTATAAAAAATTTGGAGCCCCAGGAAATTTTGGAATTTATAAAAAAAGAATCTAAAAATAATGACGGTCCACGCGACCCGCACGAGAAATTAAATCTTCTTTGGTGTATCGTTCACGAAGAAATAGATATTAATGTAAAAAATGCTGTGTTGGAAATTTTAAAAAACGATCCCAGTAATGAGGATCTGCTTGAATTATTTAATGGCATCGAAGCCAGTTATGAAATGATGGACCAAGATGATGTGGAAAGACAGAAACGTTGGGATAGGGATAGTTTATATATAGATAATCTTTAAATAAATTAAAAAAGAACGGGGTTAACCCCGTTCTTTTTTTGTTTTGTCATTGCGAGCGTCAGAGAAGCAATCTCTAATTTTGCCTCCGGATTTTATCCGGCGGATATTTTTCCCCTCTGCCTTGCGGGCTGAATGCCCCCTTTTACATTATAAAGTTAAGAATAGAGCAAAGGGGGTAAGGGGGATTTAAGTTTTTTGCCTCCGGCGGGCGCTTCCCGCGCGGGGTCCTGCCCGGACGGGGAAATTTACGCTCCGCTAAGGGCAACTTTTTTAGAAAAAGTTGCACAAAAAGCGCTCAC
>JAKAJF010000090.1 GCA_021813875.1 bacterium
CCGATCTCGCCCTGCCGGCCCTGATATTCGCGGTCATAATGGTCGATGAGGTTGAGATGCGGCCCTTTTTTCGAGAGCGGCGCGAACAAGGAGACGCAAGCCGGCTGGCCGGGAAGGATCTCCGATCTGTAAAAACGCTTGAAGGCCAAAAGGCCGAGCAATCTTCCCGCCTGGGCCGGATCCACCAGGAAAAGAAGGACCGAGACCTTCTTGCTGCCGGTAAATTCTTCCAAGACCAGATATTGGTCCCGCAGCTTTTCCGGCAGGCGGGGCAAGGCTGAAAGGAAGCCTCGGCAAGCCGCTCTCGAACCGAAACTTTTCTCCTCTTCCAGATAGAAATCCTCGACTTCCCGCTTGGGCAAGGCTCGGGAGAAAAAATAATTTCCTCCGGCGCAAGCCTGCGGATAGCCGCGGCCGAAGACGAGAGTTCCTCCCTTGAGGAAAGTCCGGGCCAGGGCCGTGCAATAAGTATCGACGTGGCAAGAAGATCCGTGCGGCGGGCGGCGCCGGAAATCGACGGCCACAATCCGGCCGATCTTGAAGATCCTTTTAAATTGTTCGAGTTTGCTTCGCATATTTCATGAATTTAATTTTTAAAAAGGAGGTGGTGATTGCCACCTCCATCTACCTTTTTGGCCGACAGCCCCTGTCTTCAAGGGGACAGCCGGCACAAGTCGCGGGCATCATCAAGCTCGCGTCGCCCCTCACCTCTTCGGGGATGAGCCAA
The DNA here is from genome assembly GCA_021813875.1 of bacterium. GTDB lineage: Bacteria > Patescibacteriota > Patescibacteriia > Patescibacteriales > JAKAJF01 > JAKAJF01. The sequence continues at coordinate 728 of JAKAJF010000090.1, forward strand.
CAGGCGGGACAGGAGGCCCGGGCGCAACCGAAAGCCAGGCTCGCTTCTCCGCGGCAACCGCCGCGGCAGACCGGATAATGATGGCATTCGCGGCAAGGGCCGGCAATCCAGCGGTCCTGATCCTTGAAGACGGCCAAGGTCCCTCCGGCCAGGATCGCTTCGAGCGGTCTTTCCCTGAGGTTGCCATGGCTGACGGTCTGGGCGCAACAAGAATAGACTTGGCCATAATCGCCTTTTCCGAAATTCTTGATGTGCACGCCGGTGATGGACATCGTGCACTTGTTTCCGTAGGCCGGCGGCGTCAGTAGCGGATCGGCCAGCTCCGGAAAATTCCGGCGGTCGAACGCCTGAAGCTCTTCGAAAAGCGAACTGACTTCTTCGGGAAGAGCCGACAGTCCGTTGGCCCGCCCGTCGTTGCCCCGGCGATTGATCTCCAGGAAAGGGATATAGCCGTTGCTCCGGCACCAGGCGTGAAACTCGGGCAAGTAGGGCAGGAAGGGGCGGATGATGACGGCTTCGGCGACGATGGTGATCTTCCTTGGGCCGCGGAGCCTGTCCAGGTTGGCATAGGCTTTTTTCAGAATCTCCGAATACCCTTTCATACCTACGTGCCGGTCCATCTCTTTTCTCGGCATAGGCAGGAGGCCGTGGATGACGATGGTCGCGCCGGCTTGAGCGACGGCTTCGGCAAAAGCCTCGTCCGCCAACCTGATCCCGTTGGTGCAGATGATGGGCGCGAGCCCCAGCTCCAGGCTCAGCCGGACGAATTCCGGCAGACCCTTATGGAGGGTCGGCTCGCCGCCGATCAGGACACTCTCCGAAAAGCCGGCCGCGGCGGCGGCGGCGATGGCTTCCCTGACAAATCCGTCAGGCATGAGGCCGCCGGCCGTTTCCGGGGACCGATAGCAGTTGCCGCACTTGAGCTGGCAACCGGCCACGATCTCCAGAGCGAAACTTTGAAACTTCTTACCACCCTTCTCCCTGAAGCCATAGAACGATTGTTTTTCCATTTCTTCTCCTTTCTAAGCTCCCCAGCCGGCGTCCTTCCTCTTGGAAGGGCAATCCGGATTCGGACAACATTTTTGGGATTGCGACCCGAAACCCAAGCTCGGGCGCTCGACCAATTTCCAGCCGCACGACAGACATTTCTCGACCGTCTCTTTCTTCTTGTCCATAGTCTTCTCCTGTTTCATGGTTATAAAGATCATGGGGGAATAAAAAACTCCCCATCCTTCGGACGCAAAAAATTTGCGCTCGAAGGACGAGGAGTCAGCTCGTGGTACCACCTTCTTTCAGGAACAAAAAACACCCCATGGGTGCCAGCTGTTCCACTCATCGGCTCCCTCAAGGCCCGCTCAATAAAGAGCCGGCCGAAGGACATCGATTATCCTATGATTACGGAGGAATCCGGGTTTCCACTGACGCAGAAACCGCCTTCTCTCTCGCGAGAGGGAGTCGGACCCAGTCCCTCTTGAAGAGGGATCCGACCCTTAGGCTTTAAAAATTGTACATGTTCTTATAAGCATGGTAGCACGCCTGAAAAATTTGTCAATAAAATTTTTTTGACAGATCATCCAAAATCGGATAAGGTTGGCATAAGAATTGAATCTAAGGAGGCTTCTTTTGAAAAAGATCGATTTCTTGCGGCTTCTGATCAGCTTCTTCGACGGGCTGATCATTTTCATCCTCGCCTTGAGGATGCGAACTGCTCTCTCGATCGAGAAATGCAAACGCCGGAACGGCCAACCGATCTATAATGAAAGCGTCGAAAAAGAGCGCCTTTCGGAAGTAAGAGGCATGGCCGACGTCTGGAGGGTCGGCCCTTCTTTCACGAAGGAAACGGTGGAAATCTTCAAAAAAATAATCGC